>DASSCW010000052.1:0-2480 GCA_035697465.1 Candidatus Limnocylindria bacterium
CCCACGACGCCGCGCGCGCTCGGCCACGACGAGGTCCGGCAGCCACGCGTGCGTCTCGTGAGCCCAAAACGGTTTCTGCCACTCGACGGTGCAAACGCCAACCGCGTCGCCATCGAGCTCCGCGATGGTCGAGGCGGCCGAACCACTGGCCACGCGCGCCGCGTGATCGGCAAACGCTCTGAGCACGGCGTCCATGCGTTCCGGAGCGGGCGTGCGCTGCGGCCCGAACTCGCTGATGAGGCTCGTTACAACCTCGCCGTCGCTCGCGACGAGCGGCCGGATGACGACGCCGGCGGGGAGTGCCACGTCCCCTGATGCGTCTGGCTGGCGGCGAAATTCGATCATCCAGTCCTCCAATCCCGCCGCCGCGAAGAGGGCAGCGGCCGCGTCGGCGCCGGCAGGCACCCCTGCCTGCAGGCGATGGCTGCCCCGCAGCCGCCACTCCGCCACGAGCCCGTCGAGCAAGGCCCGCCCGATGCCGCGCCGTCGCGCCCCGGGCCGCACGAACAGGTCCGAGATCCACCCCTCGAACGTCGGGAAGTTCAGCCGGCGTCGAAAGCGCACGACTCCCAGGCCCAGCGCCTGGCCATCCTCCGTGGCGAGGAATGGCAGGGCATCGGCGTCACTGAGAAGCGCGTCAAGGCGGGGCCGGAACGGCTCAACATCCTCGAGCGGCGGGCGACCGTGCAGCTCGCGCCCCAGGGCAACCACCGCTTCCAGGTCGCCACGTCCGGCCGGCCGCAGCTCCACTCCCATCGGTGGACGCACCGCGATCGCGCCGACCGGGCGGTCCGGGTTCTCCATTGCGCGCGCTTCAGCGACCTTTGAAATCGGGCTGGCGCTTCTCCATGAAGGCGGCCATGCCCTCCTTCTGGTCTTCGGTCGCAAAAAGCAGGTAGAAGAGGCGGCGCTCGTGTGCCAGCGCCGCGGTCAGGTCCATCTCGTAGGCGGCGTTGACCGCCTCCTTGGCCAGGCGCAACGCGATCGGCGACTTGGTGGCGATCTGCGCAGCCAGCGCCAGCGAGTCTTCGACCACCAGCTCGTCCGGGACCACCCGCGCCACGAGCCCGAGGTCGCGCGCCTCGGCCGCGCCCATCGGCTCCCCGGTCAGGATCATCTCCATCGCCCGGCTCTTGCCAATCGCGCGCGTCAGGCGCTGTGTCCCGCCCGCCCCTGGGATGACCCCGATGTTGATCTCCGGCTGACCGAAGCGAGCCCCCTCGCCGGCCACGATCAGGTCCAGCGTCATGGCCAGCTCGCACCCACCCCCCAGGCACCAGCCGTTGACAGCGGCGATGACCGGCTTCGCGATCTTCCGCACCCGATCCCACTGGCCGATGCGATTGGAGCGCAGCATGTCGACCGCGCTCGCATCTGCCATTTCACCGATGTCCGCGCCGGCGGCGAATGCCCGCTCGTTGCCGGTCACCACGATCGCGCGTACCGCCTCGTCGCGATCGAGCTCCTCCAGCGCGTCGCACAGCGCGTCCATGACCTTGCCATTGAGCGCGTTCAGCTGCTTGGGACGGTTGAATCGGACCAGGGCGGTGCGTGCCTCGGCCTGCCGCTCGACGAGGACGAGCTCCTCGTCGTCGGTCACGGGATGCCCTCTTCAAGGGCGGTGAGGGCAGCGCCGCACCCTCCGCAGTAGGAGTAGTGGGCGGGGATCCCCGTCTCACCGCAGGACGCGCAGGTCCGCCCTCCAGCGGCGGCCGTGGTCCGCAGCGCCGAATAGTCAGGGGCGCGTTTCTCGTGGAAGGCACGGACGGCTTCGCGAGTCTCGTCGGAGCCTGAGTGGATCGCAAGCCAGTCACGCGCGTGCGTCACGGTCTGAGACCAGACGAGATCGCGCCACCAATTGAGCTGCGTCTTCGTGTAGCGCAGCGTCTCAGGCAGCTTGCGACGGAGGCTCTCGGCCAGGCCGGCGACCATGGAGTCAAGCTCGCCGCGTGGCACGACCCGGCTGACGAGGCCCCAGTTCAACGCCTGCGCCGGCGAGATCTCCTCGCACAGCATCACGATCTCCCGCGCGCGACGCTCGCCGACCAGGATCGGCAGCCACTGGGTGGCGCCGCCGGCCGGGACCGATCCGTGCTCCGGCCCGACATGACGGATGTAGGCGTCGTCGACCAGCACGGCCAGGTCGCAGGCCATCTGCAGCTCGTTGCCGCCTCCCACACAGACGCCGTTGATGCGCGCGATGGTCGGCTTGCCGATGTTCCGCAGCCGGTCGTGCGCCTCGATGAACGCGCCCATCCAGCGCCAGTACTGGCCGCTGCCGTTGCCGAAGGTGGCCTGCTCATTCAGGTCGGCGCCTGTGCAGAAGGCCCGATCCCCCGCGCCGGTGACCACAACGACCGCCACTGCCTCGTCCCAGGACGCATCCTCGAACGCACGTGACAGCTCTCGGAGGGTCTGGAAGTCGAACGCGTTGAGCACGTCGGCACGGTCGATGGTCACCGTGGCGACCGCGGTCGCGG
>DASSCW010000053.1:0-3490 GCA_035697465.1 Candidatus Limnocylindria bacterium
TCCAGCAACCAGCCCGGCTGCGGGACGGGATCGGGCGCGACCCACGTCTCCACCCCGGAAAGCGGCTCGTTCGCGTACGGGCTGTCGGCACCCACGGCCACTGCCCGTGGCTGCTCGGCGTGCGTGAAGAAGCGGCGGTCGGTCGGGATCGCTCCGGTGCCCGCGATCAGCAGCGCGAAGGGCTGCGCCGGCTGCCCCGCGGCGACCCGCTGTTCCGCCAGGTCGTCCGGCAACCAGGAATAGAAGTCGTCAGCGCGGAGCGTGCCGGCGCCGCTCGCCACGGCGTCGTAGGCGGAGCGGTAAAGCCGCATGAGGCGACGATCCGCACGCGAGCCCAGCCCCTCGGCGTTGCCGCCGAGCTGCGCCCGGCCATCGATGCTGGTGATCATGTTGACGCCGACCAGCGGCCGGCCGAGCGGACGGTCGGGCAGGTCCAGGCGTCGAAAGGCTTCGTCGAGGGAGAGGTCGGATGCCGGATCGGGCCAGAGGCGGTCGACCCGATGCTCATCTGCCATCGCAGGGCCGATGGTAGCGATCAGCCGAGTGGGATGTACTTCTCCAGCCCGTCGACCTCGTCGGCGCCGATGGCGACCCGCACTTCCGCGGTGGTCAGCTGTACGACGGCATCCGCCGGGATGACCCGCGTCGGACCGCCGCTCGCAGGATGAAGCTCGATGCCATGGAAGATGCCTTCGGCCTCGGTTCCGAGCATTCCCTCCACCTTTCCGATCCGCACGCCTTCGCGGCCCGTCACCGGGGTGCCGCGCTCGATGTAGCTCCATGCCACCGGGTCGTTTGGTCCGGGCAGGTCCAGCTCCGACGCGGCGGGCTCGCCTTCCGAACCAGTGTCGTCGGCGGAGTCACCAGGCGGCAAGGATTCGAGGTCTGGCTCGATGCCGCCCTTCATCCCGGGGTCGTCGATGGCGCCGGGGTTGCGCTGCCAATCACTCATGCGTTGCCTTCGCCTGCACGCGCGGTGCCACCGTCAGAGAACAAAGGGGGGCGCGAACCCGATGAAGCGGTCGAACTGGCCGAACGGCCGGCTCGACATGAAGAGCGTGAGGAAGGGATCCATCTTGAATCGGCGGTCGAGCAGGTGGCGCATGGCCGCCTCATTCGGGCCTGGCACGTCGACGGTCAGCTCGGCAACCTCATGCTCGGCGGCGCGCCGCTCGAGGTCGTCCAGGATGCCCGGCATGTCGGCCGGATCAGCGGCCGAGACAGGGCCGATCCCCCCGCCACGCCCGATGAAGGCTGAGCCGATCACCCGTCCGCCGCGCCGGTAGACATGCCCCTGGCGCTGGTCGATCAGCCACTCGAACTCGTCGCCGCGCTGAAAGCCGAGCACGGAACGCTCGAGCTCGTTGAGTGCCGGGAGGTCGTCCCTCGTAGCCGGCTGCACGTCCAGGGTTCGGTCCAACGGACCGTCGCCGCTCGCGACGCCAGGTGCGCCGGCCAACGCGATGATCGGGAAGCGTGCGGCCGTGCCGGCGCGGTAGTAGCGAGCCATGGCCCGCGTGTCGGTGGTGGCGATGATGGCGCGCACGTCACCGCGGCCCAGTGGAAAGGCCTTCTCCAGCAGCTGGCCGCCGACGCCGCCCGCCTGCCGATCGGGCAGGACGAAGAACTCGGAGAGCTCGAAGAGGCCGCCGCGCTCCACGGAGCGCGCGTGCCCGATCACCTTCCCGACGCCGTCCTCCGCGACCCACCATTCGGCGGCGTGCGCGGCGAGGTGGTCGAACATCGATTCCACGCGCGTCCAGAGAGTCTCCGGGTCCGGATCCCACGGCGTGCCCGACCGCCTGGCCAGGTCGGTGATTGCGGGCAGGAAGACGTCGAACGCCGGGCGGGAGTCCTGTGCCGTCCCGGGGCGTATGGAGAAGCCAGCTTCGGTCATATGTCGCAGCGTAGAGGCGACCGCAGGCGGCAGTCAGTCGAATATGCGCTCCAGGTGCCAGGTGCCGCTGATCTCGTCGAGATAGATCGTGCACAGCAGCCCGTCACGGGTCACCAGCTTGAAGTAGGCGCGCGCCACCGGGACGCGCCACCAGTCATCGTCCAGGCGCCATCGGTTGCAGATGCCCACCTCGCCATGGGTCGTGCCATCCATGCGCAGGCGGACCGGGGTCCCGTCGGCATCGGTGTCGACCTGCACCAGCGGATGTCCTGCCATCAGCCTGGTCATGACGCCGGTGGACCGATGTCGACGAAGCGCGTCTGCCGCTCGGCCAGCGCCGCGTTCGGCCGATCGTGCATGGCCCGCCATAGGCGGCCCTCCCCGAACCGGGCGGCCAGCCGTTCCAGCGACCAGCGCAGCTCCTCCCAGCGACCGGCCTGGGCCTCAAAGGCCGGCAGCTGGCGGCTGGCAGGATCGGCCAGCCGATCGAAGACGAGCCCGATGGCTCCCACCCGCGGCTCCTCGGCCACGCCCAGCCGGCGCGCGCGGGCCACCTGCTCCAGGCGCCCGATCAGGAGGCGTGCGATCCAGTCCGGTTCGAGTGCGGGCGCCGGGAAGGCCAGCTCCACGCCGAGCGCGGGCGCGTCCTCCAGCTGCAGGCGCAGGCGCGCGCGGCCCGGTGCCAGGTGGCGGCCACGCAGCGCGTCGCACAGCTCACCGCAGGCGCGACGCAGGGCAAGGGCAATGGCACCCACCCCGTCGAGCGGCGGATCGAAGACGATGCGCCGGCCGAGCCGCTCCGGACGTCGCCGCGGCACGAGCGGGCGCGAGTCCTCGCCCCGGGCCAGCAGCTGCAGCCGCTCCCCGGGGAGCCCGAACTGGGCGCCGACCGCGGAGCGCGGCAGCGCGGCCAGCTGCCCCATGCTGGTGAGCCCGAACAACGCGAAGCGCTGGCGCGTGGCCGGGTCGGCGGGCAGCAGGTCCAGGGGCAGCGCAGCCAGCTCCTCGACCGCGACCGCGCGGAAGGCGGCCGAGGCATCGGGGCGCTCCGGGCGCGCCAGCCGCGCGGCCAGCGCCGCCAGCCAGCGGTTGCTCCCCGCCCCTACGCGGACGGGGAGCGGCGACACTTCCCGGCACAGCGCCACGGCCCGTGCCGCGATCCGGCGCTCCTCGCCGAGCAGCGGCCCCAGGCCCGTGACGTCGACCAGGGCCACTCCGATGTCCACCGCCTCGATCCGCGGGGAGAGGTCGTCGAGCCGGTCGAGCATCGGCTCGAAGGGACCCGCCTCCGCCTCCGGAGCGCGCAGGTCCGGCCAGACCAGGGCCAGCAGCCGCGTCACGCGCCCACCACCTCGAGCGCCGGCCGTTCGACGACCTCCAGGCGCTCCTCGAGCGGGGCGGCGGCGGCCCGCAGCAGCGGGTCGACCCGGCGTCCCTCGGCGAAATACAGGTCAAGCTCCGCGCTGCCGCCGGCCAGCGCCCAGCGTTGTCGCGTCACCGTGGCCTCGACCCGCTGCCCCACCAGGTCGCGGCCCACCGCCAGCCAGGCCTGTCGCCGCAGCGCCACCCGCACGCCGGCCACCCGGCCGACCG
>DASSCW010000054.1:0-2584 GCA_035697465.1 Candidatus Limnocylindria bacterium
CCGACCTGAGCGGCGACCGAATGTGAGGTTGAACTGGACCGGGAACGGGCCAGGTCGTTTCAGGGCCCAGACCGCGGATCTGGAATGATCACCGGAGATCGACTGAGACCCCCGACGCAAAAAGCGTTGACACATAAATCCCCATGTGAGGCTGAAAACTGGAGGTCAGCCTTGAGTCGTTTGGTCCTGAAGAATGATCAGTGGCAGCGGATCGCGCCGTTTTCCCGAGGCGGTGCTCTGGATGGCCCGGACCGGGGCGCCCTGGCGCGACCTGCCCGAGGCATTCGGCAACTGGAACAGTGTGTTCCGGCGCTTTCGCCGCTGGGTGCAAAAAGGGGTCTTCGAACGCCTCTTCCAAGCCCTGTCTGGCGATCCCGATTTCGAGTACGCCCTGATCGACGGCACCGTCATCCGCGTCCACCAACACGGGACGGGCGCCAACGTATGGCCCGCCCCGTCCGCAAGGGTCTTTGCCATCTGACCTGATCAGTCTGCGTCAACGTATCCGGCCTCAGGGCATCAGCCCTGGCCATGATGGAGATCCGCGCGTCCGGGGTCTCATAAAGGGGCCGGCGTCACAGCGCCATTTGGCGCCATAGACTTCCCGAACACCGGTCGACTGTCAGGCCATCTTGCGTCCACCTCCTGCAGACCTCGCTGCCGCCCCGCGCCTCAGCGCCGCGCGGCCGATCTCATCACACGGGCACGGCTTGGCGCCACTCGAAGACGCGGCCATGCCGCAGCACCGCCCAGGCGATCCGCGCCAGCTTGTTGCCGAGCGCCACCACAACCGCATTCGGGTGCGCGCGCGCCAGAAGCCCGCGCAACCATGCCCCCAACCAGGTGTCGCTTCGAGCCAGCTTCGGCATGACGGAGCGGGCACCCTGAAGGAGAAGCTTGCGCAAGTACTTGCTGCCGCGCTTCGTGATCCCGAGCAGCCGTGGCTTGCCGCCGGTGGTCGCCTGCCGGGGGACGAGCCCGAGCCAGGCGGCCAGATCGCGTCCGCGGGCGAACGTGCGCGCATCTCCGACCGCCGCCACGAGGGCTGTTGCATTCAGGGGACCGATGCCCGGGATGGTGGCCAGCCGGCGCGCGGCCTCATCGGCGCGCGCCTGAACGGCGAACTCCTGGTCGAAGCCTCGGATGCGCTCATCAAAGGCACGCCACGGGTCCAGCATGTCCGCGATGAGGCTGCGAACCCGCGGACTGAGGGTGGCGCAGTCCTCATCCAGAACCGCTCGGACACGCTGGCTCAGCTGGAAGACGCCCTGCGGCACGACGATCCCGCGCTCGAGCAGGATGGCGCGCAGCTGGTTCATCAGCGCCGTGCGCTCGCCCACGAGCCGGTCGTGGGCCCGGTGGAGGGTTTGCGTGTCGAGCTGCTCTGGGCTCTTGAGAGCGACGAACCGCATGGTCGGGCGGGTCGCGGCCTCGGCGATCGCCTCGGCACCCCGATCATCGTTCTTGTGCGCCTTCACATAGGGACGCACGTATTCCGGCGACATCAGCCGGACCGCGTGGCCGTGCGCCTTCAGCAGGCGATCGAGGTGGTGGGCTCCGCAGCAGGCCTCCATGGCGACAACACAGGGCGGCAGCTTGGAGGCGAACAAGAGAATGCTGTCGCGTCGCATCCGGCGGCGCAGCACGACCCGACCTGTCTCGTCGAGCCCGGCCAGACTGCAGCTGTTCTTACCCAAATCAATCCCGAGAACCGCGATGTGCATCGGTCTATCCTCCCTGAAAGGACCCGGCATGCAGAATACCGAGCTCCCCAGAAGAGGGGCGGGCCATTCCATAAAGGGGGCAGGACGGTCAAGCCCTCGGGCGCTCGCGCGGCGGCTTCTCGACCAAGATCCACCTCAAGGTCGATCTCGATGGCCATCCGCTCGCCTTCCATCTGACCGAGGGCCAGGCCAGCGACAGCGTCCAGTTCGAGGTGCTCCTCGACCTCGGCCCCGACGTCACGCCCCGGGCCGCGGTGGGCGATAAGGGCTATGCCTCCAAGGCCAACCGCGCCGCCGCCCGCGCGCGCGGCATCGCGCCCGTGATCCCCTCCAAGGCGAACGAGAAGAACCCGCCCGCTTTCTTCCCCAAAGCGCTCTATCGGGCCCGCGCCCGTATCGAGCAGTTGGTCGGGAAGTTGAAGCGCTTCAAGCGCGTTGCGCTGCGCTGCGAGAAGACCGCCAGGAATTTCGGTTCCTTCGTCGCTCTCGCCCTCGGATTCATCAATATCAAAACCGTCCACAGGACCTAATTGGTCCGGAGCAAATTACCTCGGACACTGTCCGTCAAATCGTGTTCAGGATTCTACAGCCCTAGTCGAGAGCGATGGGGAACGCTCCAAGGTCACGGAGCACCGGCACGTACTTGTCAGCATGCGTCCGACGGTAGCAAAAATGTCGTTTCCATGCGGATCCGCCTTCGTAAGCCGCGCGCCACCGTTGAAAGCACCTCGTTGACCATACCAGTCTATAGCCGCGCCATGGCCTACTTTGTGCCCGATGGGCGCCGGATCGCCGCTCTCGTGATGCTGATCGGTGTCTCCGTCGCAGTGGGCCTGCTCGAAGCCTGGCCGTTAGCGGTG
>DASSCW010000055.1:0-5632 GCA_035697465.1 Candidatus Limnocylindria bacterium
CAACGGGCACGCGGTCTTCGTGACCCTGGAGGACACGATGGTCCGCTATCACCGGATGCGCGGCGACGACACACTCTGGCTGCCGGGAGTCGACCACGCCAGCATCGCGGCGCAGTTCGTGCTGGACAAGATCATTGCGGAAGAGGGCGAGACGCGGGACTCGCTTGGCCGCGAGCGCTACCTCGAGCGAATGTGGCAGTTCATGGCCGAAACGCGCGGCGTCATCGGCGAGCAGATGCGCCGGCTGGGGGCGAGTGCCGATTGGTCTCGCGAGCGCTTCACCATGGACCCCTTCAGCGCCCGGGCCGTGCGCGTCGCCTTCAAGAAGCTGCACGACGCCGACCTCGCGTACCGCGGCGAAGCGCTGGTCAACTGGTGCCCGCGCTGTCTCACCACGATCTCCGACCTGGAGAACGTGCACGCGGAGGAGATGGGCACGATCTGGACCGTGCGGTATCACCTCGCGCGTGCGGACGGGACCCCCGACCCCGACGCGTGGATCAGCGTCGCGACCACGCGACCGGAGACGATCCTGGGCGACACGGCGGTCGCCGTGCACCCGGACGACGACCGTTACCGGGCCTTCGTCGGACGAGACGCGTTCCTTCCGTTCCTTGGTCGCCGCGTGCCGATCGTGGCCGACGCCAGCGTCCAGCGCGAGTTCGGCACTGGCGCGGTCAAGATCACCCCGGCGCACGACTTCGACGACTACGCGCTCGCTCGCCGGCACGACCTGCCGATGATCAACGTGCTGGCCGAGGACGCCAGCATGAACGAGCAGGCGGGCGAATTCGCCGGGATGGATCGCTACGAGGCGCGCGAGGAGGTGCTCGCCAGGCTGCGGGCGATGGGCGACCTCGAGGCAGAGCGGGCGCACCAGATGACCATCGGCCGCTGCGAGCGATGCGACACAGTGGTCGAGCCACGCCTCTCCGTCCAATGGTTCGTGCGCACCGGCCCGCTGGCCGAGCGTGCCCTGGCATCGGTCAGGAAAGGGCGGACCCGGATCATGCCCGATCACTTCGAGAAGGTGTTCGCCCACTGGATGGAGAACATCCACGACTGGGCGGTCGGCCGCCAGCTGTGGTGGGGCCACCGCATCCCGGCCTGGTACTGCCCCGACGGTCACATCACCGTCTCCGACCAGCCGGAAGGGCCCGATGCGTGCGCGGCCTGCGGGCGTCCTGCGACCGAGCTGCGCCAGGAGACGGACATCTTCGACACCTGGTTCAGCAGCGGTCTGTGGCCGTTCAGCACGCTTGGCTGGCCAGATGAGACGCCGGACTATCGGCGCTTCTATCCGACCTCGGTGATGGAGACCGGTTACGACATCATCTTCTTCTGGGTCGCCCGGATGATGATGCTCGGCCTCTTCTGCACCGGCCTCGAGCCGTTCCACACCGTGTATCTGCACGGGATCGTGCGTGGCGACGGCGGGGTGAAGATGAGCAAGACGAAGGGCAACGTGTCGGACCCCCTGGCCGTGGTGGACGAGATCGGGGCCGATGCGCTGCGCTTCGCGTTGACGGTGGGCACCGCGCCCGGCAGCGACCAGCGCCTGACCGCCGCCAAGCTCGATGGCGCACGCAACTTCAGCAACAAGCTGTGGAACGCGGCACGCTTCGTGATCGGAGCCCAGCCTGAGCCGATGGCCGAGCCCGAGGGTGAGCCGACACTGCCCGAGCGCTGGATCCGATCGCGCCTGGCCGACGCCACCGCCCGGGCGACGCGGCAGCTGGACAGCCTGGACATGTCTGGCTACGCCGGCGGCGTCTACGACTTCGCCTGGAACGACTACTGCGACTGGTTCATCGAGGCCGCCAAGGTCGACCTGCGGCGGGAAGAGGCGAGCCACGGCGAGCGCGCACGCGCCTGGTGGGCCGCCGCGGAGACGCTGGCCACCACCCTCCGGCTGCTGCACCCGCTCATGCCGTTCGTGACGGAAGCCATCTGGTCGCACCTCCACGAGCTCGATCCCGCGTTGACCGGGGATGAGCCGCTGCTGGTCACCGCCGCCTGGCCGGCGGGCAGCGTCCAGGATCCCGAGGCCGATGCGGCGATGGCCGACCTCATCGAGCTGGTCCGCGGGATCCGCAACCTGCGCACGGAGGGGGGCGTGCCGGCCGGGAGCTGGATGCCTCTGGCCCTGTCTCCGGCCGCCCGCGCGGACGCCGCCGCCATCCAGTCCGCGCTTCGGTACCTCGAGCCGCTGACGCGGACGCGGCCGATCGAGCTCCGCGCGCCTGGGACAACGCCGCCAAGCGCCGTTCCGGCGACGACCTCGGCACTCGGGGTGGCGTGGCTCGAGGCGTCCGCGGGTCAGGTCGAGGCGGGCGGTCGCGCCAGCGAGGCCAGGGCGGCGCAGCTGCGAACGGGCATCGCGCGCCTCGAGACGCTGCTCGCGCAGCCGAACTTCGTGGAGCGCGCGCCGGCCGATGTCGTGCAGCGCGAGCGCGATCGGCTGGAGGACCTGCGCGGCCAGCTCGCGAGCCTGACGGGAGACTTGGGCTGACCACTGGGACGGATCAACCACGGCGTCTGTGGTCCCGCACGCGCTGCGGGATGATCGGGACTCATGAGGGCATGCGTGCGATGTCTCAAAGTTGGACGTTGACCAACGGCAGCAATAGCGGCCGATGATCTGGCACTTGATGTGGCTATCGCGGAGTGATGGGGCCCCGCTGCTAGAATCGGCCGCGCTGACCCACAAGCAAGGGACTCCATGTCGTTCCTGAAGCGCAACCGCAAGGCCGAGACGCCACCGCCCCCGCCCCCGTCGAGCCCGGTCCAGGAAGACGTCTCTGCCCAGTCGTACACCCTGAAGCTGAACTATCTCGCCCGGTCCAGCGATGGGCTCCGCATGCAGGCGGACCCGGCCGTGCGCGGCATGCTGCCCGGGATCGTTGAGCCGCTGGCCATGACGCGCGTCGAGACGATCGAGCCCCTGCCCATGGAGTACAGCGACGCGGCGCCGACCATGGAGCGCTTCAACGAGATGCAGCAGTGGGTTCTGGCGCGACGAGAGCTGGGACCGATCGGCCGGCACGGCCTCTACGTGCTGGAATCGACCGATGCGCTCGACATGACCGTCGACACCTTCTTCTGCGCCCTCCTGCACGGCGAGACGGATACGAGCGGCTACCCCGACTACGCGGCGATCGTGGGCGGCCTGGCCAGCCACTGGGATGAGCTCTCCGGTGAGTTGATCGTGCGCGCGGTGGTGGGCTGGGGCGGCAAGGGGCAGCGGGGCGACACGGATCGCATCGGCCAGAAGATGGTGAGCTCGCTCTATCAGCAGGTCATCGCGTCCGGCTACAGCCTCGGCGCAGCCGATTCGGCGCGGGCTCCGACCATCCACGGACGCGGCGGCGTCGTCTGCCAGCACTGCGGGTTCGAGGCAGCCGGCGTGGGCGCCTTCTATTGCCCAAAGTGCGGCATGCGGATGAGCAGGAGCTGACCGCCCGGTACCTTCGGCGGGGGCGAGTAGGCCCTAGTCCCATTGTCGTGCGGGTGGGTGCGCCAGATAGTGGTGTGGTTCGTACCTGTCAACCTGCTGCACCGAAGGAATTTGATGGAGCGCCCGATCGTCCTGCTGGCGATGGCCGATGACCGAATCGCCGTTGCCGCCGACCTGACCCGAGCCGGCTTCGAATCCATCACGAGCTCCCAGGAGGCGTTGTCGCACCTCGCCGCCGGGGGCCACGTGGATCTGGCCGTCATCGACTGCGACCTGCCGTCCGACATGACCGAGGCGCTCTATTCCGCGCTGCACGGCGTCAAGCCTGTGCCGACGCTGCTGCTCCTGGGCGCAGATATCCCCGACTTCGCGATCGGTGGCCCCTCCAGCGCCAACGACGAGTACGCGATCAAGCCGATCCCCACCGACGCGCTGATCTATCGACTGCAGGCGCTGCTGATTCGGAGTGGCCGTGCGCTGCCGGGAGACGCAGGCGGCTGGACCGCCGCCGTCACGGATGATGGCTCTGTCATCGGCGAAGGACATGTCGTGAGCGTCTTCGCGCCCAAAGGGGGCGTCGGCAAGACAACGGTATCCGTCAACCTCGCCGTCGCGCTGCACGAGCAGACCCGCTCGCGGGTTCTCCTCTTCGATGCCGACGTGGGCGTGGGCAACGTCACCTCCGTCCTCGCTGTCCCGTACAAGATGGGCCTCTCCGACCTGGCCGACTCTCCTCCCGAGGAGTGGACGGACGCTGCCTTCGAGCAGTGCACCTCGACCAATGGGCCGTCCGGCGTGCGCGTCCTGACCTGGGGCGCAGACCCGGCCGAGTCCGAGCGCGTGACGGTCGACCTTCTCCTCGCCGCTCTGCGCTGGGCAAAGTCCCACCACTCGTTCGTGGTCGTGGACACGCACCCGGGATATGACGATCGCACCATGGCGATGCTGACGCTCGCCTCCGAGATCCTGCTGGTCGTGACGCCCGAGGTAGGCGCCATCCGCAACAGCTCCCAGTTCCTGGGCCTCGCCCGCGAGGTCGGACTCGGCGACATCATCCGCGTCGTGGTGAACCGCGCCAACCACGGAGTCAAGCTGCCGGACATCGAGCAGGCACTCGGCCTGCCGGTCAGCGCGACGGTCGTGTCGAACGGTCCACGCGCGGTGATTGCCTCGAACGAGGGTCTGCCGGTCATCACGAAGTTTCCGAAGGAAAAGATCGCGACCGATCTCCACAACGTGGCGCGCATCGTGATCAACGGCAATGCGCCCGCCGCTTCGGAGCAGGTCCGCCGCTCGTGGTGGTCGACGCTGGTCTCGCGCTCCTCGGCGAACGCCTGACCCTCCGGCGCTCCTGACGGCGCGCCTGTGACAGAATGCGCCGGCCGTGCCGACGTACGACTACCAGTGCCGCAGCTGCGGCCACACCACCGAGGTGATCCACTCCATGCTGGAGGAGGGTCCCACCACCTGTGACCGATGCGGCGGCGAGCTCCGCCGCGTGATGTTCCCGGCCGGGATCATCTTCAAGGGTTCCGGGTTTTACAAGACCGATTCGCGTTCTTCGGGTGCCGCCGCATCCAGCGCATCGACCTCGAAGGCAGCTTCCGGCGAGGGCTCCGCATCATCGGGCGCCGGCGAGTCGTCGAGCGGCGGGCCATCCGGCAGCGGCGAAGCCTCGACCAAGGGCGGCACCGCGGCGCCGAACGAAGGTTCGAAGGGCTCCGTGGCGAAGGAGTCGGCGGGGACCTAGGCGGATCGCGCCTGGCGGGTGCCGCAGCGGCGGCAGAATCGCGCCGTCGCCGACAGAGAGAGCCCGCAGTCACCGCAGGACTGCACGCCGACGTGGCTCATCGCGCCGGCAACCTCTCTGGCCGAGGCCTCCCAGAACGCGCCCGGCGCAGGCAGGCCGGCGGCTGCGCGCGCCGCTATTTCTGCCGCATGGACGGATGCGCCGCTCGAGCGGTAGGGGAGGACGTTCGATCGATCCGGCCCCAGCGGTCCCTCGCCCGGGTCGCCCAGGCCCAGCAGGTCGAGCTGCGCGCGTCGGGCGGCCAGCGAGATCTCGTCCGCCTCGGCTGCCATCGGCTCCGGCGCCTCGACCGGCGGCGGCGTCGCTGCGCGGGGGATCTGCAGGATGGTTGCGCTGACCGGGCGGATCGGTCGCGGAGTGCGCGG
>DASSCW010000056.1:0-2790 GCA_035697465.1 Candidatus Limnocylindria bacterium
GACCTGGTGCACGAAGGCGCGCGGGGCGGGCATGTCGTTGGCAGGCACGGCACGCACCTGTCCCTTCGTGCCGCGCGGCGATCAGGCTGGGACTGGCCCGACAATCAGGATGACGGACAAGGCTGGTGTCGCAACGCGGGAGGGCGTGGCCCGATCGGAGTTACGACATTGGCGACGGCGCGCTCCTGAGGGAACGCGCCGTCTGGCGGTCGCGGTCGACCGGGCCAAGGAACGAGTTTCTTCACGCCAATGAGGATCTCGCCTTTTGCCCGGCCGCCACGTCACCGACTGCCAGATGAGGCTGTATATGAAGTTCCGTCAGACCGACCCGGCGCCGATTGCGGCCGCCAAGTCCGGGTTCAGCTCGTCAAGCGCCTACCGAATCGAGAAGGACCTGCGTCTTCCCTCGCAAAGGAAGGTCCGTCGCGAACGCCGCCGCCCCGATCCGCTCGCCGATGTCTGGCAGAGTGAGATCGTGCCGATCCTCGAGGCGGCGCCAGGGCTGCGGCCGGTCGCCATTTTCGAGGAGGTTCTGCGGCGCCATCCCGAGCTCGGCGCGGGTGTGCGCCGGACCCTGGAGCGTCGGATCCGCGCCTGGCGCGCCATCCACGGCCCGGACCAGGAGGTCGTCTTTCGCCAGGTCCACGAACCGGGGCGTATGGGTCTGTCCGACTTCACCGAGATGGGCGATCTCGCCGTCACCATCGCCGGCACGTCGCTCGACCACCGTCTCTACCACTTCCGCCTGGCCTATTCCGGCTTCGAGCATGCCCACGTCATCCTGGGCGGCGAAAGCTATGTGGCCCTCGCCGAAGGGCTGCAGAACGCCCTCTGGGCGCTCGGTGGCGCGCCGCTGGAACATCGCAGCGACAGCCTGTCGGCCGCTTTCCGCAATCTCGGCCAGGATACCCAAGACGATCTGACCCGACGCTACCATGAGCTCTGTGCTCACTATGGGATGACGCCCAGCCGCAACAACACCGGCGTCGCGCACGAGAACGGCTCGATCGAGAGTGCGCACGGGCATCTCAAGCGCGTGCTCGAGGATGCCCTTCTCCTACGTGGCTCGCGCGACTTCGACGATCTTACCGCCTATCGCCGGTTCATTGATGAGGTGGTCGGCCGCCGGAATGCGCGGCTCGGGCCACGGATCGACCTCGAACGGGCGGCACTGCAGGAGCTGCCTGGCCGGCGCACCGCCGACTACGAGGAGACCATCGTCACCGTGACCTCCTCGAGTGGCTTCGTCCTGCGCAAGGTCTTCTATAGCGTGCCCTCGCGCCTCATTGGCCACCGGCTGCGTGTCCGCCTCTACGACGATCGCCTCGAGGTCTATCTGGGCGGTTCGCCGCAGATGACGTTGGCTCGAGGTCGAGCTCATGCCCATGGCAAGCATGGTCATGTCGTCGACTACCGGCATGTCATCCACGCGCTGAAGTGCAAGCCGATGGCGTTGTTGGGGCTCGTCTACCGCGACCAGCTCTTCCCCCGGCAAGCCTACGCCCGAACCTTCGAGGCGCTCACGGCCAGCCTCCCGGCCCGCGCCGCCTGCCGGACCATGGTCGGCATTCTGGCCCTCGCTCATGAGCAGGCATGCGAGGCGGAACTCGCCAACCGTCTGGCCACGGATCTGGAGCAAGGCCGGCTGCCGAACCTAACCGAGTTGCGGGCGCAATTCGTGCCGGATGCCCGGGCAATGCCGGAGGTCATGGTCACGTTCATCCCGCTTGCCGCCTATGAGGAGCTCGGCACCGTCCGTCCTGGAGCGGCGGCATGAAGGCCGCCGACCCGATCGACACCGCCCGCCTCAGCTTGGCCCTTACCGATCTCCGCCTGCCCGCGATCAAGCTCGTCTGGCCTGACTTTGCCGCACGATCCGACAAGGAGGGCTGGCCGGCCGCACGCTTTCTGGCCGCGCTCGCCGAGCACGAGATGGCCGAACGGGCCCGTCGCCGGATCGAGCGTCATCTCGACGAAGCCCGCCTGCCACCCGGCAAGACGTTCGACAGTTTCGAGTTCGATGCGGTGCCCATGATCAGCAAAGCGCAGGTCATGGCACTCGCCGCTGGCGACAGCTGGCTGGAGAAAGGCGCCAACCTGCTCATGTTCGGCCCGCCGGGCGCCGGCAAATCGCATCTTGGGGCCGCGCTCGGCCTGGCGCTGGTGGAGAGCGGTTGGCGCGTGCTGTTCACGCGCACCACCGACCTCGTCCAGCGGCTCCAGACCGCCCGCCGCGACCTCCAGCTCGAGGCAGCCATCGCCAGGCTCGACAAGTATCACCTCCTCATCCTCGATGACCTCGCCTACGTCAGCAAGGACCAGGCGGAGACCAGCGTTCTGTTCGAGCTCATCGCGGCCCGCTACGAACGCCGCTCCCTGCTGATCACCGCCAACCAGCCCTTTGGCGACTGGGCGAAGGTTTTCCCGGACCAAGCCATGACGCTCGCGGCGGTCGACCGTCTCGTCCACCACGCGACCATCTTCGAGATGAATGTCGAGAGCTACCGCCGCCGCACCGCGCTGGAACGAAAACGAGGGCCAGGTCGACCGCCTTCACGTGCGACCATCAAAACAAGCTCTTGATCGTCGCGCCACGACAATCAAGAAAGGACTTGCAATATCGTCGCGCCACGACAAACATGCTCGTGCCGCGATCCCTAAATCTTCTTCCTGATTGTCGTGCCGCTTCCACTTAGATTGTCGCGCTATACTTGAGCTGATCCTGACCCTGATCATCGCCGTGCCGGCCGAGCGCAGCCGGGGGCGGCACAACCCGCGCATAGTCAAGCG
>DASSCW010000057.1:0-5821 GCA_035697465.1 Candidatus Limnocylindria bacterium
GCACCGAATCGTCGCCACCGATCACGATCGGCACCGCCCCGGCGGCCAGCACAGCACGCACCGCCGATTCCGCGCGAGTCGAATTGCCAGCGCCGTCCTCCGGTGTGCCAGGCACGTCGCCACCGTCCACGATCCGGAAGCCGGCTCCGTCCGGAAGCATCGGGCCGTCCAGGTCGAAGTCATGGTGCTCTGCGAAGCGACCCATGCGCCGTGAGCGCTCGCGCACCGCCGCGGGAGCGTCGGCGCAGCCGGCCGCCTGTCCGGGCGTCGGGTAGGGGACGCCGTGAGGCACGCCCAGAATGACCGCCTCCAGCTCGCCGCCGGAAAGGGCTCCGATCTCGACCGACGGGACGCCCAGGAAGGTCTCAGGGCTCATGGCTGCGCAGTATGCAACGTTGCGAACTCCCTTCTCCGCGGGCCGGGTGGCGTCGTATCCTGCGCAACGGCCGGGCGCCGACGCCGGGATCGCGCGGCGGCCGCATTGAGGAGGAACCTATGGTCCGCGGTGCGTGGTACGCCTACGCCGTGCTCATTTGGCTCTACCTGGTCGCGCTGCTCGTGCAGATCTATCTGGCGGGCGCGGGCATGATCGGCCTTGGTTCGGGAGACATGGAAGCCCATCGGGGCTTCGGCTGGCTGCTCCACCTTCCGATCCTCCTGATCCTGGTGGCGGCGCTGGTGGCCAGGGTGGGCCGTCCGACCATCTGGTGGGTGGTCGCCTTCTTCGTGAGCGGCGCCATCCAGCCGATCCTGGCGACCATGGACGACCTGCCCGCGATCGCCGCGCTGCATCCGGTGAACGCCGTCATCCTCACAGTCCTCACCGTCAAGCTCGCGCTCGACACCGTGCCGCAGTTCCGTACGGCACAGGGGGCCTGAGCCATGGACTGGTATCCGTGGATCAAGCTGCTCCACGTCGTCGGCGGGTTCGGCTTCGTCCTTGCCCACGGCGCGTCCGCGTTCGCCGCCATCCGCATCCGCAGCGAGCGGGAGCCGGCGCGCGTCGCTGCGCTGCTCGACCTGTCGGGAGCAAGCATCGGCGTGATGTACATCTCGCTGCTGGTCCTTCTGGTGGCGGGGATCGCGGCCGGCTTCATCGGCAACTTCTGGGGCGAGGCCTGGATCTGGGTCGCGATCGGCGTCCTGGTGGTGGTGGCGGCGGCCATGTACGTGCTCGGCTCGCAGCACTACGCCAAGGTGCGTCGCGCGGTCGGCATCAAGGCCTACAACGATCCGAAGGACGCGCCTCCGCCCGACCCGCTGCCAGCGGCGGAGCTCGAGCCGTTGCTCGCATCGAATCGGCCGGAGTTGCTGGCTGGGATCGGCGGCCTCGGGCTCGTGGTCATCCTGTGGTTGATGGTCGTGAAGCCCTTCTAGAAGTTGCCACTCGCCTGACTTGCGATGTGCGAATGGTCGTCGCGTTACGCGATCGGAGCGGCCCTCGCAGGGTGAACAATGAGCAGCAGCGAGCGTGAAACAGACTCGGGAGCCGACAAGCGGGCTCCCGAGTCACCTAACGCTACGGGGATTCGCATGCCGCGAGTCAGATCGCCGCGACAGCGGGTCGGATTGGCGTCAGGCGGTCGCCTCGGCGGGCTCCGGCACCTCGATCTTCAGCTTCTCGCCGGTCTCGACCAGCGTCTTCAGGCCGGAGAGGATCATCGGCCAGCCGCCCTTGACCGACTCGTAGGTCGCGTTCTCGGACGCGAAGCCGGAGTGGACCACCGACAGCAGGCACGTCTCCGCGCCCATCGGGGTGATCTCCCAGGTCACCGTTGTCGGAGCGTCCTCGTTCGCCTCCCAGCGCGTGGAGAACGAGTGGACCAGCTTGCGCGGCGGGTCCGCCTCCAGCACCTCGCCCTCGATGTCCACGCTGCCGTCGGGCTGCTTGTAGGTGATCGGCGAGCCGACCCCGAAGTCGGAGTCGACCAGTGAGTTGAAGTAGTAGATCTGCGTCATGGCGGGGTCCGTGATCGCCTGCCAGAGGCGCTCTGGCGTGGCCCGGATGTAGACCGCGAAGACATGCTGCGGTGAGCTCATGTGGTGTAGACCTCCTGTCGAAATCAGGCGTTCTGGCCGGCCGTCTCGGCGACCGAGCCCTGGATGTGGAGTGGCTCCCCCGTCTCGAGGAGCGTCTTGAGGCCCGACAGGATCGGGCCCCAGCCATTGCCGACCGAGCGGTAGGTGCTCGTCTCTCCGTCGAAGTCGTCGTGCGTCAGGCGCAGCAGGCACGCCTCGCCCATCGGCACGATCTCCCAGGTGCAGCGCGACGGCCGCTCCGCGGCCTGCTCCGGATCCTGGGTGAAGTGGAAGGTGTGGACCAGCCGCCGGGGCGCGTCCGCCTCCACGATCTCGCCATCGATGGTCACAGTGCCATCGGTCCAGGTGTAGGTCAGCGGATCCCCCGCTCCCCAGCTGGATGACACGCGGGTGTCGTGGTAGTAGCGCTGGGTGAAGTCCGGGTCGGTGAGCGCCTGCCAGAGGCGCTCGGGCGAGGTCCGGACGTACACCTCATACACATGTTTCGGGGATGCCATCGTACGTGCCTCCAGGTGGCTCTTCAGATCGACCATTGCCGCTGTCCACGGCTGGGCATAGCGGCTGATCCAGCGGTCCGCGATCAGCTGGATCGGCACCGGGTTGAGGAAGTGCAGCTTCCGGCGCCCGTCGCGGCGGGTGGTCACCAGGCTGGCGGCCTCCAGGATGCGGAGGTGCTTCATGACGCCGAAGCGGGTCATCCCCGGCAGGGCTTCCTCGAGCTCGCCGAGCGCCTGGCCATCACGCTCGCGCAGGGCGTCGAGAAGGGTCCTCCGGCTCGGATCCGCCAGGGCCTTGAAGACTTCTTCCAGCTCCACGCCGGCGATATTAGGTGACCGTCCGGTCACATGTCAAGAGCTCTCTCAGCGGGGTTGCCTCATGTGGGTCACTGGACCACGGAACCGGCGGGACCCGAGCCTCACCGGCCGATTGATCCGGCGACGGCACCACTTGACCAAGGAGCAGGCCCGATACGGATGGACGAACCCACACTCCCGAGTTCCTTGGTCGAGTGACCCGTCCGTAGCAACGCTGGCATCACGTGGCTGCTTCCTCGGGCGTCGGCCGCGAACGGAAGAGGGCGTACAAGGACACGTCGTACGCCATCTTCAGGAGTCCACCCGCCACCAGCGGCGCGCCGATGCCGAGCGGCACCAGCAGGGCCCCGGCCAGGCCGGGACCGAGCGTGTGGCCAACGCTGCGCGTGAGCGACGTGATGCCCGCCGTGGCGGTCCGCTCCCCCGGATCAACCACCGCCATGGTGTAGGCCTGGCGTGCCGGCACGTCCATGGACGACAGTGCGGCCCGCGCCAGGATCAGGGCGATCGCCAATGGCAGTGTCGGCGCGAATGCGGCGCCGACCAGGAACAGGTTGGCCGGGATGTGGCTGAAGACCATGGTGCGGATCAACCCGATGCGGCTCGCCAGCCACGCCGCCACCGGAAACGAGAGCGCCGCCAGCACGTTGCCGGCAGCGAAGAGCAGGCCGACCGATCCCGCCCCGGCCCCGAATCGCTCCGCGAACCAGAAGGCAAGGTAGCTCTGCACCACGAAGCCGCCGGCCAGCGCGTCCAGGCTGAAGAGGCCCGCCAGCAACGCCACGGTGCCGCGCGAGCGCTGGATGGCGAAGCCCGGCCCGGGCTTGGCCCCGACCTCGACCCGAGGATCAAGGCCGAGCGTCAGGATCGTGCTCACCACGCCAGCCGCGGCGTAGGCGAGGAATGCGGGGGCGTACGCGGCCGCTCCGTGCAGGCCGAGGGCCTCGCCAAGCGCCACCATCGGTCCCACGGACAGCGCGCCCACTGCCGAGGCTGCCGCCGCGAGCAGGTTGTAGAGGGCAAAGGCGGACGTGGCCTGTCCGACGGGGATGGTCTGCGGCAGCGCAGCCTGGTCGACGCTCTGCAGGCCTGTCGACTCGCTGCTGTTGACGGCCACCATCCCTGACAGGCCGATAAGCCCGAGCAGCACCGGGTTTGCGCCCACCAGCGGGATCACCGCCGAGAGAAACATCAGGGCAGAACCGACGACCAGCAGCCGACGCCGCCCGACGCGGTCGCCCCAGATCGCGATGACCAGGGTCAGGCCCAGCGTTCCGGCCAGGGCGGCTGACAGGACCAGGCCGATCACCTCGCCCCGCAGGTCGAGGGCGGCCAGGTAGAGGCCGAGCACGACGGCGTTGAGCCCGAAGGCAAACCCGCGGAATACCTTGGCGGCCATCAGCCGCCGGCCATTGCCGTCCAGGTCCGGGATCAAGCGACGCATGCCGGCAGTATCGGACCATCGATTGGTTGGCACTCCTCTATTGATGTATGAGTGCCATCGATCACCCAAGGCGTGCCAAGGCTCTCAGACCTGTGCCGATGAACCCCATTGATCAGATGCGTGCTGGCGGGGATCGGACGTCGTCGTTGATCGATGTGATTCATCGCCGCCGTCCGAGAAATTCGGTCACAGCGTCGACCGACTAGAGGTAGCGGACCTCGTCGGTCTCGGTGGCTTCCACCGCGCGGGCACAGGTCGGGCAGTACCAGCGCGCTTCCATCGGCGTGCCGCAGGCGACATGCCGCAGCGGCTCCGCGTCACGCGCAACGCGTGAGCCCCAGTCGGCGAGGAGGCGCAGCGCGCCGGCAAGCTCCGCGCCCTCCGGCGTGAGCTCGTAGACGAATCGCGGCGGTCGCTCCGAGTAGGGCGTCGAGCGCACCACGCGCTCCGACTCGAGGCGGCGCAACCGGTCCGAGAGGATGTTCGGCGCGATTCCCCGCACGGCCTCCGACAACTCGCCGAAGCGGCGCGGTCCGGGTAGGAGCGCCTCGACCAGCAGGAGGCTCCATCGGTCCCCGACCCGCTCCAGCGCGGCAGCCAGTGGGGACGAAGCCTGGGCCATGACCGGATCGTACGGCATCGGCCTTGACATCCGGCTCACGAGGAGTAACTTGCGCATTGCAAGTCACACACTAGCATGCGAATACAAGCGAACCTGATGGAGGAACCGATGGGTCCGATCGAGGATCTGGGCAAGGCAATCAACGGCATCGCAGCGGGCGCAGGACAGTCCACGGTCGGCATCGGCAACCGGTGGCGCGGCGGATCCGGCGTCGTGGTGGAAACCGGCAAGGTGCTCACCAACGCGCACAACCTGCACGGCGACGAGGTACGCGTCTTCTTCGCCGACGGCACCGAGGCAGACGGCAAGGTACTCGGCGCCGACGGCGATGGCGACCTGGCGGTCATCGGCGTCGACACCGGGAAGGCTCCGGCCATCGGCTGGGGCGACGGCGCTGCCCTCGCCATTGGAGCGCCGGTGGTCGCCATCGGCAACCCGGCCGGCCAGGGCGTCAGGGTCACGCTCGGCTTCGTCTCGGGGCTCAACCGCGCCTTCCGCGGACCGCGTGGACGTCGCGTATCGGGCGCCGTCGAGCACACCGCTCCCCTGCTCCCCGGCTCATCGGGCGGCCCGATCGTCGACGGCGATGGGAAGCTGCTCGGCATCAACACCAACCGGCTGGGCTCCGGCTTCTACCAGGCGATCGCGGCAGACGCGGGGCTGAGGGACCGCGTGGCGGCGCTCGGCCGCGGGGAAGCACCGAAGCCCCGACGCCTGGGCGTGGGCCTGGCCCCATCCCAGGTGGCACGGCACCTGCGCCGAGCCGTTGGTCTCGAGGAGCGTGACGGACTGCTGGTGCGCGACGTCGAGGAGGGCTCGCCGGCCGAGAAGGCGGGCATCGCCGAGGGAGACCTGATCGTGGCCGCGGCCGGGAAGCCGGTGACCAGCGGCGACGACCTG
>DASSCW010000058.1:0-2699 GCA_035697465.1 Candidatus Limnocylindria bacterium
GGGCGTGATGACGCCTTGCTCGCGGGCGGCGGCCATCTCCGCCTCGAAGACCCTTCCGCGTGGCAAGAAGACCAGGGGGACGAAGGGGAGCGGGCTCAGGAGGATGACGGTCGATGCAAGCATCCAGCCCGTGGTGAGCCCCAGCCATGGGTAGCCCTGCGCCCATGCGGTGAGCAGGCCGGCGGCCAGGATCATCGGTCCGCCACGGATGACGATCTGCTCGAATGGACCTGCGGCGTTCGCCAGCTGGTAGGCGCTCTCCGGATCTGTCGCGGCGGCCGCGCGTCGGAGGAGGATCCAGCGTCCGATCAGGCCGGAGATGAACACGATCGCGATGGCGACGTGCAGCAGCTTCGCCAGGTCATCCCATCCCACGGGTCATCCCTCGCTCCAGGCGTCGTAGATCGATGCGACCAGGGTCGTGACCTCGCTCGCTCCGAAGAAATAGATGTCGACAGTATCGACGTCGTCAATGAACCAGCGGACCTCCACGGGACCCGCGTCAGCGGTCAGCACGATCGACTCTTCGAGGTTGACGGGCGCGCTTGCAATCTCCTCGAGCAGCGACCTGCCGATCGGGCCGGCCAGCTCGCCACCCAGGCGTCGAAACAGGCGCTTGCCGAGGGATCGCCAGTCATCGGCATCGAACGAGGTCGACCACTCGGTTGCCCGTGTCACCCGCGGAAGGTCAGAGCGGCCCTCCTGTGCGCGCATCCGTCGCTTGCGCGCACTCGCGTATCGGCGCCCCCGCGTCTTCTCAGCCCGAGCTGCGGCGCGCTCGATCTCGCCTCGGACCCACGGCATCTCCATCCTCCCCGGCGAGTAGCGCATGTGGTCCTCGTAGCTGGGCACATGGATCCCCCTTGGCGTACCAGGGCCCCACGAGCGGAGCAGCGCATCCCAACCGACGGCATCGATGACGGGCTGCTTGGTCGCATCGTCTATGGCCCAGGGCTCGTCGGCGATGCGAATGACCACCCCTCCGTTGGCCACTTTCCTGGTTGGCAAGCCGGTTGACGTCAGCGCCGGCCAGCGGTCGACGAATGCCGGGCCGAAGAAGTTCAACCAGCCGATGTCTCCCAGGCCCATGTCCGTCGGCGGCAGCGAGCGCTTGCGGGGCAAGAGTGTCGCAGCCCCGTAGCAGGCATCGATGGCGTCGCAGAGCCGTGTGAAGAGGTCCGCGACACGATCCAGACGGCCGGGCTCGCCATCGGCCCAGGACCGGAGCACGGTGTGGTCGACCTTGTTCGGCGCCAGGACGAATCTGCGAGATCCATCCGCCTCATCCCATGCTGTGTACCCACCGCGACCGGGACGGAGCACGATCTCGCCGCCCTCGAACTCCTGCCGGGTGTTCACTCGCTGGGTGAGCCAGCTGATTGGCAAGCCCGTGCGACGGATGAGCGCCTCCAACGAGCCCTCGACCTTGGTCCGGGCGGGGTCGCCGCCCACGCGCACCGGCCGCAGCTCCGGGTCGGCGTCGTACGCGCGCCCGACCGCGGCCGCTCGCTCGAGGTCCATGTCCGTGACCGACTCGATCTCGAGCAGCAGCTCCGCGAGGTTCACCCCATCGGCACCCGAACTCCGCGTTCCCGAGCGACCTCCAGCGCTCGCTCATAGCCGGCGTCGGCATGTCGGATGACGCCCATCCCAGGGTCAACCGTAAGGACACGTTCCAGGCGCGCCGCCGCCTCCGACGTCCCGTCGGCGACGATCACCATCCCGGCGTGCAGCGAGTACCCGATCCCGACGCCGCCCCCGTGATGGAAGCTCACCCAGGTGGCGCCGGCGGCTGTGTTCAGCAGGGCGTTGAGGATCGGCCAGTCGGCGATCGCGTCGGATCCATCGCGCATCCCCTCCGTCTCCCGGAAGGGGCTGGCGACGGAGCCGGCGTCGAGGTGATCGCGCCCGATCACGATCGGTGCGGCCAGCTCCCCTGATGCCACCATCTCGTTGATCCGCAGCCCTGCCCTCGCTCGCTCCCCGTAGCCGAGCCAGCAGATCCGGGCCGGCAGGCCCTGGAACGGCACCTTCTGCTCGGCCAGGCGCAGCCATCGGTGCAGGCTGGCGTCCTCCGGGAAGAGCTCCACCAGGGCCGCATCGGTCTTGAGGATGTCATTCGGGTCGCCCGACAGGGCGGCCCAGCGGAACGGCCCCTTCCCCTCGCAAAACAGCGGACGGATGAAGGCCGGCACGAAGCCCGGGAAGTCGAAGGCGTTCTCGACACCCGCCTCCTTCGCGAAGCTGCGGATGTTGTTGCCGTAATCGAAGACCACCGAGCCCGATGCCTGGAAGGCGAGCATCGCCCGCACGTGCGCGGCCATGGAGGCCATGGACCGGCGGGTGTAGTCGGCGGGGTCGCGCTCGCGCAGCTCGCGCGCTTCCTCCAGGCCGATGCCTCCCGGCACGTAGCCGCCCAGCGGATCGTGGGCGCTGGTCTGGTCGGTAGCCAGGTCCGGGTGCCAGCCCCGCCGAACGAGCTCGGGCTCGATTTCGGCCGCGTTGCCGATCAGCGCCACGCTGCGTCCCTCGCCCGCTTCTCGCCACGCGTCGACTCGGCGGATCGCCTCGTCCAGGTCGTCCGTCACTTCGTCGACGAAGCCTGCTTGGTGGCGGCGTTCGGCGCGGGCGGGGTCCACCTCGATGGCCAGGCACGCGCCCTCGTTCATGGTCACAGCCAGCGGCTGGGCGCCGCCCAT
>DASSCW010000059.1:0-5308 GCA_035697465.1 Candidatus Limnocylindria bacterium
AGCCGGACACCGCCGCGCTACGGGCCGTGCCACACCACCTGCTTGACCTGGTCGAGCCGGACCAGCCATTCACCCTGGCGGACTGGCTGTCGCACGCCCGTGCCGTCGTCAGCGAGGTCTGGGCGCGTGGGCGCCTGCCGCTGGTGGTCGGCGGTACCGGCCTGTACGTGTCGGCGCTGATCGATGGGTACGAGCTCGGGGCGGCGGCGCCGTCAGGGGAGCTGCGTCGCGCACTGACCGCAGAACTCGAAGCGGAAGGGCTGAGACCGCTGGCCGCCCGGCTGACGGAGCTGGATCCCGACGGAGCGGCGCGCACCGACCTGCGCAACCCGCGTCGCGTCCTGCGCGCGCTGGAGCGGGCGATCACAGGAGGGGCTCCGGCGGCGGCAGCCACCACCCATCCCTGGACCGGCCCGGTTGCGCTGATCGGGCTCCATCGGCCGACGGCGGTCCTCGACGCCCGGATTCGCGCCCGCGCGGCCTGGATGTTCGCCCACGGCCTTCTCGACGAGGTGGGGGAGCTTCGTAATCGTGGGCTTGGCGAGAACCTCGCTCCGATGACCGGGCATGGCTACCGGGAGGCGTTCATGGTGCTGTCCGGCGAGCTCACGCCGGAACGCGCGATGGAAGTCACGGCCCTTCACACGCGCCAGTACGCGAAGCGGCAAATGACATGGTTTCGCCGCGACCAGCGCATCGAATGGCTCGAGGTGGGGGAGGGGTCGGCCGCCGACCTGGCGGGAGCGGTGGTCGAGCAGTTGCGGCCGCTCATGCCGGGGAGTTAGGCGACCGGCAGGCCGATCGACTGGCGCCAGGCGCTCATGGAGGCCGCGCCGGCCGCCACCGGGGTGGTGTCCATCACCGTCAGCGGTTCCGCAGCCGCGGCGGTCGTTGCTGACGGATCCGATCCCGGCAGCGAGCCCGGGCGACCAAGCAAGAAGCCCTGGCCGATGGTGATCCCCAGCTGGTCGAGCTGCTCGAGCTGCTCGGGATACTCGATGCCTTCCGCGACTACCAACGCGCCAGTGCGACCGGCAAGGGCCACCACCGACTCGATGACGGCGCTCGACGACGCGCTGGAGGCGCTGCGCTGCACCAGCGTCAGGTCAACCTTGATCACGTCGAACGTCACCTCGGCCAGGAGGCGCAAGCCGTTGTAGCCGGCCCCGACGTCGTCGGCGGCCAGGCGGATGCCCGCGCCGCGACAGGTGTCCAGCTTGAGTCGCAGCCGCTCGAGGTCGGTCACCTGCTGCTGCTCCGTCAGCTCGAGCACCAGCCGCTCCGGCGGGAAGTTGTACTTGGCGAGGATGCTCAGCAGGGCGGCGGTGCTGAACTCTGGCGCCTGCACGGTGGCCGGAGAGACGTTCACCGACAGGAACGGACCGGGCACCAGGTCAACAGCGCCGGCGACGATCGTCTCGATGCATTTCAGGTCAAGCGCCACCACGTGTCCGCTGGCGGCAGCGGCGCTGAAGAGGCTGCCGGGATCGGCGAAGGGCGCCGGGGAGACCGGCCGGATCAGGCCCTCCACGCCGAGCAGCGCGCCCGTCTTGAGCTCGATGATCGGCTGGTAGACCGGGCGCAGCCAGCCGCGCGCGATCACTTCGGCAACCGCCATGCCCACGCCACCGGTGTCCTCGGCCGGCTCGGTGGAGGCGTCGAAGATCTGCACGTCGGTGCGGCCTGAACGCTTGGCCGCGTACAGCGCCGCATCTGCCTGGGAGTAGAGCTGAGCGCGGCCGGAGGCGGGCTCAGGCAATGCAGAGATGCCGGCCGAGAAGGAGAGGCTGCCAGGGTCCCTGTCCATCCGCAGGGCGGGCTGCAGGGCACTGGCCAGCAGTCGCCGAATCACGATCTTGGCGCCTTCGGCGTCGGTGTGCGGCAGCAGGATGGCGAACTCGTCGCCGCCGATGCGGAACGGCCGATCGGCACGGCGCAGGCTGGCCGCGACCAGCGTGCCGAAGTGGGTCAGCGCTCGGTCGCCGAAGGCGTGTCCGCGGCCGTCGTTGATCGCCTTGAACTCGTCCAGGTCGACGATCGCCAAGGAGAGCGGCGTGCCGTATCGCTGCGCCGACTCGACCTGCCGATCGAGCTCCTCCTGGAATGCCCGATGGTTGCCCAGGCCCGTGAGCGGATCCTGGAGCGCATCGGCCAGGGCCGCCTCGTAACGGTCGTGCAGGTCAGCGCGCGAGCGAGCCAGCGGTGAGACGACGAGGTAGTAGAGCGCGAGGCCGACCAGGGTCGCCGCCAGGAGCGCGCTGAGCACGATCCGCACTGCAACATCGGGCACGGCAGTGGCCATCAGGCGATCGGTAGCGAGTCCGGCCAGCGAGCTGGCACCCAGGGCCACGGCGAGGCGCAGCGCAAGGCCCGCCCGCGAGTCGTGGGCGGTCCGAGCACCCATCGTTTTCGGCGCCTCGGCCTGGTCCAACGGTGCGATCTCCAACACCCCCTGGTGGTACGGAGAGGTATCGCACAGGAGGGGGACCATCTCAACTAGCCGGAAAGTACCGCCGCACGCTCGTCTCACGCTCCGCGTCCAAGGGTCGCAGCGGCAGGCTGAAGGTGGGGATCGGCTAGCATGGGACGGAAGACATGCCCGAACGAAGCCGCCTCATCGACCTCACCACGCCCACCGAGCGCGCGTTCCTGATCGGCATTGACGACCCGAGTGACGGTCGCTGGCCGATCGAGCGCAGCCTCGCCGAGCTCGGCGCCCTGGCCGAGACCGCTGGCGCGGTGGTCGTGGGCAGCTCGTCGCAACGTCGCAGCCGCCCGGACCCAATCTGGTATTTCGGCAAGGGCCGCGCCGCCGAGCTGGTCGAAGAGAAGGCGCACACCAACTTCAACCTGCTGGTCGTCGACGACGAGCTGGCGCCGAACCAGCAACGCAGCCTGGAGAAACTGCTCGAGTGCAAGGTGCTGGACCGCTCGGCGCTGATCATCGATATCTTCGCCCGCCACGCCCGCACTCGAGAGGGGCGGCTGCAGGTCGAGCTGGCCGCGCTCGAGTACCACCTTCCGCGACTGACGCGGCTGTGGACGCACCTGTCGCGCACCGCCGGCGGCATCGGCACCCGTGGCCCGGGCGAGAGCCAGCTCGAGACGGACCGCCGCCTGATCCGCGAGAAGATCCGCAAGGTCCGCTCGGAGCTCGACGAGGTGAAGCGACATCGGGCGACCTCCAGCCGCCAGCGGGACCGATCCGAGATTGCCACGGTGGCCCTCGTCGGCTACACCAATGCCGGCAAGAGCACCCTGCTCAACGCCCTCGCCGATGCGGACCTGTTCGTCGCCGACATGCTGTTTGCCACCCTCGATCCCACCAGCCGGGCGGTCTCCCTGCCGACGGGCCAGCGCGTCGTCATCAGCGACACGGTCGGCTTCATCAACAAGCTGCCCCACGACCTGGTCGACGCGTTTCGCGCCACCCTGGAGGAGGTGATCCGCGCCGACCTGTTGCTGGAGGTGGTGGACGCCTCGGATCCCAGCTTCATCGGCCAGCAGGCAGCCGTGCAGGCTGTCCTGGACGAGCTCGGAGTGGGGGAGAAGCCGCGAATCACGGTCTTCAACAAGATCGACCTGCTGGACGCCGACCTGCGCGCGGGACCGATGCCCGCCAGCGGCGATACCGCCTTCGTGAGCGCCGTCAGCCGGGAGGGCCTGGATCAGCTTCTGGAGCGGGTCGCCAGCGCGCTACGCGCGCAGATGGTCGCGATCGACACAGTGGTGCCGTACGCGAGGGGAGAGCTGGTGGCGCGCGCCAAGGCGTCGGGAGACGTCGACGAGGCCTACACCGATGTCGGTATCCGGCTGTCGGGACACCTGCCGTCAGCGATGGCCGCGGAGGTCCGCAACGCCGGCGAACGCCGCCGAGGCGAGGTCAGGACCGGGCGCTGACCGTCGGGGTGCTGCTGGTGGTGGCGCTGCTCGGGGCTGAGGCGCTGCTCGGGGCTGAGGCGCTGGCGAGCCGCGACGATACCCGACCGCGGCGGCCCAGCTGCTCGCGCAGCTTGAGGCCCGCCAGCAGGTACAGCGCCGCGCCGATCATCATCAGGCCGTAGCCACCAGCCATTCCGGCGACCTCATCGGCCCCAACCGCGCCCATGGCGGTGAGCATGCCCCCCGTGACCGCTCCGGCAAGACCGAAACTCCAGATTGCGGGATGCGTTCTCTTCATGGCCGCAGCCTACGCAGCGACCGAGCCCGCGACGACTGCCCAACGGTCCGGGTGAGCGGCCCCGATAGTCCCGCGGTCGGTGCGGACTGCTGGTCATCGATGACCGAACTGGAACGCGCCTTGCAGTACTGACCTAGTACGTCCGGAGTCGGACCGTGGTGCACACCCGCACCACCCGCACCCAACCTAACAGGCCACCACTGCACCGTTCGAATCTTTGCGACCCTCGAAAATCGATTCGCGGCGGTATAGTGATCAGCCCTGCGCGGATCATCGGCTGTTCGTGATTCGGCAGAAGTACCAGCCTGCGGAACCAGGCTGTCGGGAGGAGCTCGCCGAATGGCCGCATCACCAAGGCCGAGATTCATATCCAACATATCGAGGCGCCTGCAGGTCGTCCTCGGAACGGCAGCGCTGCTGCTCGCCGTCGCGACGCCGGTGATCGCCGCGCGTGTTGTCACCGACCCGGAGCCAGACAAGGCCTGCCCAGCCGCATACGGCGGGGGAGCGGTGACCTGGTACGCGACCACGGTGGACACTCCTGCCTCCGGCCCGTGGCAGGTCGAGGTGGAGTTCACCCTCGAGGGCGGTACCTGCCAGCTCACCCTGGCCAGCTACGAGCTGCCGGGACCGACATTCACGCTGCCGCAGCAACTCTGGGACAGCGCGACGGGCACCTTCGGACCAGGTACCCACGTGCTCACGGTAGACCTGCCGAAGGAAGCCGATCTGGCTGGCTGCTTCTCTCAGTACGACTTTGTGTTCGGTCCCGCGCTGGAAACCTTGACGGGAACCGACAAGTACGGTGACCGACAGATCCGCGCGCGGATCGCCGGTTCGGATACCTGCGCCGAGGGGAACGTGCAGCCCAGTACGTCTGCGACTACGTCTCCGACGCAAGACATCCAGGGCGGGACCGGCACGCCGGCTCCGGAGATTCCGGACACCGCCATGCCGCGGCCAGCCGATTCGCAGAGCGCGATTCCGCTGGCGATCGCATTGTTGTTGTTCGTCATGTCGCTGGGAGGCGTTGCGGCGCTGTCAGTGGTTCGCACGCGGCGTCGATAGCCCGCCGCCGCACCCGGCCTGGGGTATCCCGCCCCAGGTCGGGTCAGCGCGTGCGGCTTG
>DASSCW010000060.1:0-11934 GCA_035697465.1 Candidatus Limnocylindria bacterium
ACCGACACGCGGAAGTCGGCGTCCGGGTGTGCCGGCGCGGCCAGGACCTGCACGCCGGATGAGTGGGGCGTCAGGTAGCTCAGAGCCAGCTCCTGGTCGGACAGTGCGGGCTCGTCGCCCGCCAGACCCGCGATGTCGAAACGCGGCTGCAGGTTGAGGTGGGTGGCCACCTGGCCGAACTGGAGGTCCAGGTCGACCAGCAGCACCCGGGCGGCGGGAGTACTGCCGGGCATGCCGCCCGCGAGGAGCACCGCGGCGTTCACGGCCAATGTCGTCGTCCCGACGCCGCCCTTCGGCGAGAAGAAGGTCACGATCTCCCCGGCCGGCACATCGGAGCGCGACACCTCCGGGGTGACGCGCCCTGCGCGAATGAGCAGCGCCTCGACCTTTGCCTCCAGCTCGTGCCGGGCGAAGCCGGTGGTCACGACGTCGTCCGCCCCGGCCTCCAGGAACGCGATGCGCGCCTCCACGTCGCCGGCCGGCGCGATCACCAGGACCGGGGTCGGCACCGGCGAGGCAGTGCGGATGCGGCCGATGGCGCCCGACACTGCCAGCCCTTCCGCGACAACCAGGTCGAATGGCTGGTCGCGCAGCGCGGCGACGGCGGCAGCGGGCGTGGTGACGCTGGTGGTCGTGTAGCCGGCATCGCCGAGCTGGCCTTCGAGCTGTGCGCGAAGGTCGTCCGATGGGGCGCAGATCAGTATCGGGTTGGCGGGCATGCGGTCCTTCCCGGCGTTCGTGAGCGTGAGTATAGTGCTGGCCCCGTGGATGGCAGGATGGGTGCCATCGGGCTATACTTCGCGGGCGCCTCCAGCGATTGGAGGCGAGTTTCATGTTCAGTTGGGCTCCTTTCTGCCGCCACCGCCGGCGCCCGCCGGTGGGGTCGCAAGCCCTTAGAGAGGAGGAGATCGGTCTATGCGCCGATACGAGCTCATGCTCCTGTTCCGCCCCGACCTGGAGGACGACAAGCTCCAGTCCGCGGTGGAGAAGGTCACCCGCGCCATCGTCAACGCCGGCGGCACGCTCACGAAGGTGTCGCCGTGGGGCAAGCGCCGGATGGCCTACGACATCCAGCACTTCCGCGAGGCCAGCTACTTCCTGCTGCACTTCGACATCGCGCCGTCAGCGATCCGCGAGATCGAGCGCGGCATGCTGATCAGCGAGGAGATCCTCCGGCACCTGGTCACGGTGCTGGTCGACCACGGCACCTCGGTGGATGACGAGCTGGCGCCGGCCGCCGTCCCCGCCGACCTACAGGACGGCGACCTGACCGGCATTCCCGATGAGGACGACGACGATGCCGCTGTCGACGCCGTCGTCGCCGAGGCCGACGAAGGGGCCAATGGCGTGGCAGACCTGCCGGCGAGCGACCAGCCAGCGGCGGATGAGGTCGAAGCGGTCGCGCCCGAGGCGGAGGAGCCGGCCGCCGTCGCGGAAACCGATGACGGCGAGGAGACGGAGGAGGCGGGCGCGGCCGTCAAGGCCTGAGCCCGCAACGAGGAGACTGAGCCATGACCCTCAACAAGATGATGATCATCGGCAACCTGGGCGCCGATCCGGAGCTGCGCTACACGCCCAGCGGCAAGGCCGTCGCCAACCTGCGCGTGGCCGTCAATGACCGTTACCGCGGCCAGGACGGTGAGTGGCAGGAGGAGACGCACTGGTTCCGGGTCGAGCTCTGGGAGCAGGCCGCGGAGCGAGCCGCCGAGAACATGCGCAAGGGCCACAAGGTGTACGCCGAAGGGCAGCTGCGACCGCGCGAGTTCGAGGGCAATGACGGACAGAAGCGCACGTCGCTCGAGATCCGCTTCGCCCGCGTCGTCTCGCTCGAGCGCCGCGATCCAGGCGAGGGCGGCTACGGTGGAGGCGGCTCCAGCGAAGGTGGTCCATCCGGACCATCCGATGCGCCGGTCGCTCGCCCACGTGGCGCCGGCTCAGACGCCCCACGCACTGAGACCGCCGACAGCATCGACGTCGACGACATCCCGTTCTAGCTGAGGAACCGTTTCACGAATGCCAAGTGCACGATCCCGCCGCGAGTCGGCGGATTACTACAGGGACAGACGTCGCCGCAAGGTCTGCAACTTCTGCGTCGACAAGGCCGAGTCGATTGACTACAAGGAGGTCAACCGTCTCCGCCGCTACCTGTCGGAGCGCGCGAAGATCGAGCCGCGTCGCAAGACCGGCACCTGCGCGCGTCACCAGCGCATGCTGACCGTCGCCCTCAAGCGGGCACGCCAGGTCGCGCTGCTCCCGTACGCGCCCCAGCACCTCCGCCCGTAGCGTCGGCCTGACGGGTGGACATCGTCCTCCTGATCGGCTCGCTGGCGATCATCCTTGTCGCCGCCGAGCTGTTCACGAACGGGATCGAGTGGTTTGGCCACAAGCTGAACCTGGCCGAGGGTGCGGTCGGCAGCGTGCTGGCCGCCGTGGCCACCGCAATGCCGGAAACTCTCATCCCGGTCATCGCCATCCTTGGCCCGATGATCACCGGCGCCGACCCGGAGGCGTCGCACGCGATCGGCGTCGGGGCCATCCTGGGCGCGCCCTTCATGCTCTCGACGCTGGCCATGTTCGTGACCGGCGTCGCCGTGCTGATCTTCGCGCGCGGCGGGCGGCGCGGGTCGCAGATGCGCATCAACGTGAAGGTCCTGGGCCGCGACGTCGTCTTCTTCCTGGTTGGCTACTCGGTCGCAATTGGCACCGCCTTCCTGCCGCCCGAAGTCAGCTGGATCCGATGGGTGGCCGCGGCAGCGCTGTTCGTGATCTACGCCGTCTATGTCCGCCTGCACTTCACGGATACGGCGGAGGAGGGTGACCCGGAGGAGCTGAACCGGCTCCACGCCACGCGACTGCCCGGCCTGAAAGGGCCTCACACGCTGGACATCGACATCCTGCCGGGAGAGAAGGACCCGTGGGAGGTCGAGGGCGCCGCCACACCGCGGATGCGGATCATCGTCAGCCAGGTCGTGGTGGCGTTGGCCCTGATCATCGTGGGCGCGCAGGTCTTCGTCGGCGCGGTTGAGCATCTCTCGCAGCAGATCGGTATGAACCCGACCGTGCTGGCCCTGATCATTGCGCCCATCGCGACCGAGCTGCCGGAGAAGTTCAACAGCGTGCTCTGGGTGCGCACCGGCAAGGACACGCTGGCGATGGGCAATATCACTGGCGCGATGGTCTTCCAGAGCTGTCTGCCCACGGTTCTCGGCCTGCTTTTCACCACGTGGGCCTTCACCGCCGAGTCGTTCATTCACTTCGCGTCGGCCGGCGTGGCGTTCGTTGCCACACTGCTCATCTTCGGCACAATGTGGCGGCGCGGGAGCCTTTCGGCATGGACCCTGCTGATCGGTGGTCCCCTGTACCTGCTCTACGTCTATCTGGCTCTCTTCACGCCCCTCGGAACGGGCGCAGCGGGGCACTAGGCCACGGATTCCGCAACCGTTGCCGAGCGACGGCCGTCATGGGCAGGGGCGCGCGTATACTGGCCGCGCCGGTACGACCGGCACCGCATCCCGTGCGGGATCACATAGGGAGACATTCGTGCTGAAGCAGGGAACTCCGACCGCTACGGCTGCCGACGACAAGACCGCCGAGCTGTGGGCCTTTTTCCGGGGCGAGATCGTGCCGTTGCGCGACGCCCGCATCAGCGTCATGACCCACGCTTTCAACTACGGAACCGCTGTCTTTGAAGGAATCCGTGCCTATTGGAACGGGGACCAGGGACAGCTCTGGGCGCTGGACCTGATCCAGCACTACGAGCGCCTCAAGGCCTCTGCCCGCTTCCTGATGATGGATGTGCCCTACACCGCCGAGCAGCTCGCCAGCCAGACAGTGGAAGTCCTCCGTCGCGACGGCCTGCACGAGGACGTTTACGTCAGGCCGCTCATCTACAAGGCGAGCGAGACGATCGGCGTCCGCCTTCACAACCTGGACGCCGATGTCGTGATCTTCGGCATCCCGTTCGGCCAGTACATCGACACCGAGGGCGGCATCCGCGCGCAGGTCTCCACCTGGCGCAGGACCGATGACAACGCCATTCCGGCCCGCGGCAAGATCACCGGCGCGTACGTCAACGGCGCGCTGGCCAAGTCCGAGGCGCAGCTGAACGGCTACGACGAGGCGATCGTGCTGACCCAGGACGGCCACGTGTCTGAGGGCAGCGCCGAGAACCTGTTCGTGGTGAAGAGCGGCAAGCTGATCACGCCGTCGGTGACCGACAACATCCTGGAGGGCATCACGCGTCGCCGGCTCATGTCCGTCGCGCGCGAGCGCCTGGAGATCCCGGTCGAGGAGCGGCAGATCGACCGCACCGAGCTCTACAACGCCGACGAGGTGTTCCTGTGCGGCACCGGCGCTCAGATCTCACCCGTGGTCGAGGTCGATCGCCGCGCGATCGGGGCCGGACGCCCTGGCCCGATCACCCGCCAGCTGTCGGATATCTACTTTGACGCCGTGCGCGGCAAGGTCGATGCTTACCGAGATTGGCTGACGCCGGTCTATTGACGTAATCGGGTCGGCCCGCCGCTCCGCGGCGGCCGTCGCGACCCGGACGAGGGCACATGTCCGAGCCGCAGGACCAGGATTCCCATCGGCTGATTCAGCGCCTGCTTGAGATGGTGCCCGGCTTCGTCAGCTGGGCGATCATCGTCGGGCCGATCTGGCTGAGCTTCAGCTACCCCTGGCTGGTGGCTTACTTCGTCCTCAGCTTCGACTTCTACTGGCTGTGCCGCGCCCTCTGGTTCGCGGGCGCGGTGATCGTCGCGTTCCGGCGCATCCGCATCGTCCTCGGCCAGGACTGGCGGGTCCGTCTCGCCTCGCTCGACGACCCCGCCGCTCGTCGCGAGCTGCTGCTGCGGCGCCTCACGAGCCTGACCGAGCGCCCGCGCGGCGCGGTCGGGGTGGTCGCTACACCGCGACGCAGCTACGGGGTCGAGCGTGCCGCGGTCGAGCGCGAGCTGGCCGATCTCGATGCGCTGGAACGCCTCACCGAGCCGCCGCCCGACTGGCGCGAATACACGCACCTTGCGTTGATCCCGACCTACACAGAGCCGCTGGAGAAGCTGCGCGAGACGGTCCGCGCCCTCGCGGCAGCCGAGTGGCCGAAGGACTACAAGATCTGCGCGATCATCACCCGCGAGACCGACACCGACGGCATCGCTCACGTCGCCGCCTTGCGCGAGGAGTTCGGCGCGAACTTCGCCGACTTCATCCACATCCTCGACCCGCTGGAGCCGGGAATCGTGGTCGGCAAGAGCAGTGCCATGGCCTGGGGCGGGCGCTACCTGTATCGGCTCCTGGTCCGGGAGCGCGGCATGGATCCGCACCGCATCCTTGTGACCGACCTGGACGCCGACTACCGCGTCCACCCGCAGTACTTCAGCTACCTGACCTGGGTGCACCTGACCGATGCGAACCGCGAAACGCAGCTCTATCAGCCGATCCCGTACTTCCACAACAACATCTGGGAGGCGCCGATGCTCGTGCGGCTGTTCGCCGCGATCCTGACCCAGCTGCAGATGTGGCGCAGCGTGCTGCCCGAGAAGCTCCAGAGCTTCGGCTCCTACTCGACCACCCTGCACCTCGTCCACGACGTCGGCTACTGGGCGACCGATGCGATTCCGGAGGACAGCCGCTTCTACTGGAAGAGCTTCTTCAGGTACGGCGACACCTTCAGGGCGGTGCCGCTGTTCATCCCGATCTACGGCGACGCGGTGCGCGCCCGGACCTACTGGCGCTCGATGGCCGGCCAATACCTCCAGGCCCGCCGCTGGGCGTGGGGCGTGACCGACATCCCGTACGTCATCCAGAACGCGATCCGGCACGCGGAGATTTCGCTCTGGTCGCGTATCTGGCGCGTCCTCAACCTATTCGGCGAGCACATCAACTGGGCGATCGCCCCAATCGTCATCACCTTCGGCGCCACCGTTCCTCTGGTCCTCAACCCGGCCTTCGCGCAGACCACACTCGGGCAGAACCTGCCCCTGTACGCGTCGACCATGCTCTCCGTCGGCCTCGTGGCGCTGGCCGTGCTGATCTGGGTCGAGCACCGGATCGTGCCGCCACGCCCACGCGAATGGGGACCGATCACCCGCTTCCTGAGCTACGTCCAGTGGATCGGCCTGCCGTTCGTCGGCGTCTTTTTCAGCAACCTGCCGGCGCTTGACGCGCAGACGAGGTTGCTCACCGGGCGGTACCTCGAGTACAAGGTCACCGAAAAGGCCTGAGGAGCCGATGACCGGCACGACCGTCCCCATCGCGCCGATCCCGCTCGCGCGCTCGAGCCGTCGGCTGCTGGCCGGACCGCTGATCCTGATCGCGGCGGGTGGCGCGGCCGTCGCCGGCGGTGTGGTGCTCGGCGATGCGATGGGCATCGTCCTGGTCGCTGCCGGGATCGTGGTGGCCGCATTGAGCCTCTACCTGGCCGTGATGCTCGCCACGGTACGGCTGGATGTGGAGGTCGCAACCTTGCGCGTGCGCTGGCTTGGCGGCGAGCGCCGCTACACGCTGGTGCGGGGACCAGTCACCAGGGTTCCCCTGCGCGGTCCAGATGCCGCTCGCCTGCGACCGCGCTTCGGCGCGCTGGGCTGGGGCCTTGGACGCGCGAAGCTGCGGCGGGACGAGCGGATCGAGCTGGTCCGCCTCGCGCCCAGCGCGACCATGATCCTGGTGCCGACCGACCGCGGGCGGGTGGGGATCGCGCCGTCGTCCGAGCAGCAGCTGCTCGGCGCGTTGGCCGCCGCGGCGCGCATCCAGCAGCGCCTCGACGAGGTCGCCGAACGCGCCCGGCCCTTCGTCGTGCCGGCGCCGAGCGAGCGCGCGGCTATGCCGATCGGCCCTACGCCGGACGCGCAGCCCGTCGAGGCTGTCCCCGCCGGCCCCACCTCGCAGCGGATGCTGACCGGCATCGAGCGGACGCTGATCGAGGAACGCCTTGCGATGGAGCGCGCGGCGAACCTGCGAGCGGCAGAGGCGGAGCGACAGGCTGCGACCGACGCGGCCAGCATGGCGACTTTCATGGGTGCCGAGGCGGCGGCCGCGCCACCTGCGGCTCGGCCCTCGCGGCTTCGACGGCGTGGCGAATGGCACCGACCGGCCTGGATGTCGTTCGGTCGCGGACGTGTCGCCAGCCCGGTGATCGACGCCGCAGCGACCCAGGCTGCCGCAGCCGCGGTCGAAGCTCCCGCGCATCCCCCGTTCGTGGCGCCGGCACCTGCGCCCGCGCCGGCGCCGGCGGTGGGCCGCAGGGAAGAAGCGGTGGCCGTGCCACCACTGATAGCTCCCCGCCGGCCATTCCCGATTCCGGCCGAGCGGCTGTTCGCCTACGGCATCGCGGTGACGCCGGCACTGGCGGCAGGGATCGTGTGGGCGGCGGCTTTCATCGGCGGTCGGTTGGATCTGCCGACGGAGGAGCTGCGGCCGATGGCCGTCGCGCTGCTGGCAACTGGGCCGGCCGGAGCGCTGGCCGGGCTCATCGCGCGGACGTGGTTTCCGCGGCTGCTCGGCCTGGTGGCGATCACGTCGCTGGTGGCGCTGGCCCTGATCGGGCGGGCACTGATGCCCTGACGCGGCGCGCGGTTGACGGCGGCACCCGCCGCTGCGACCATCGCCCGTACAACCGAATGACCGCGATGACGGAGGCAGCGCTCGCGTCAACATCGGTCCTTGCAGCGAGCCCGGGCGGTGAGAGCGGGCAGGATCGGGCGACGGGCGATCGCTCCTGAGCCGGAGGTGCCAAGCGGCGGCTGCCGTGGGTAACGCCTCCCGGGTGCGCCACCCGATACCAATGGCGGCGCCATCGGTCCATGCCGGACCCGTGGTGTGATGAGTGGGCCGATGTGCATCGGTCAAACGTGGGTGGTACCGCGGGAAGCAGCTTCCCGTCCCGGATTGGGACGGGTTTTTTGTTGGAGCGAACGTGTTCAAACCGGTTTCAGGCAAGCTCGACATGCCGGCGCTCGAGCGCGAGATGATCGAGGTCTGGCGGGAGCGCCGGACGATGGAGCGCTACCTGGCGCGCAATGCGGCCAGCGAAACGCGCTGGAGCTTCCTGGACGGGCCGATCACCGCCAACAACCCGATGGGCGTGCACCACGCCTGGGGCCGGACCTACAAGGACCTCTTCCAGCGCTACCACACCATGCTCGGCGAGAGGCAGCGCTATCAGAACGGCTACGACTGCCAGGGCCTGTGGATCGAGGTCGAAGCCGAGAAGGAGCTCGGCTTCAAGAACAAGCGCGACATCGAGTCCTACGGGATCGACCGCTTCGTCGAGTACTGCAAGGCGCGGACGCAGCGCTTCGCCGATCGCATCACCGAGCAGTCGATCCGCCTGGGCATGTGGATGGACTGGGACAACAGCTACTACACCAACTCGGACGAGAACAACTACGCGATCTGGGACTTCCTGGCCGAGTGCCACCGGCGCGGGCTCATCTACCGCGGCCACGACGTGATGCCGTGGTGCCCGCGCTGCGGGACGGGCCTCTCGAACATGGAGCTGGCCACCGAGGGCTACCGCGAGCTGATTCACCTCTCGCTGACGGTGCGCCTGCCCATCACGGCGGACGGGCATCAGGACGAGGACCTGCTGGTCTGGACCACGACCCCGTGGACGCTGTCCTCGAACGTCGCCGCGGCCGTCCATCCGGACCTCACCTACGTGCTGGTAGAGGGCCGCGACGGGCGGCGCTGGTGGCTGAGCCACGGCTCGCTGCCGCGTGTCGCGCCGGACGCCACCGTGGTCCGCGAGGCGAAGGGCGCCGAGCTGGTGGGCCTGACCTACCGCGGGCCTTTCGACGAGCTGCCGGCCGTCGAGGGCGTCGCGCACCATGTCATCACCTGGGACGAGGTGTCGGACGAGGAGGGGACCGGGATCGTGCACATCGCCCCGGGCTGCGGGCAGGAGGACTTCGCCCTCTCCAAGCAGTTCGAGCTGGCGGTCATCGACCCGATCGACGAGTTCGGCCGCTTCCGCGAGGGCTTCGGCTGGCAGTCCGGTCGCTACGCGGGCGCGGACGACCCCGACGGCGCCGACCTGGCACGCGAAGTAGCCGAGGACCTGGAGCGGAAGGGGCTGCTGGTCGCGCGCGAGCAGTACCGCCACTCCTACCCGGTCTGCTGGCGCTGCGGCACACAGGTGGTGTTCCGGCTGGTCGACGAGTGGTTCATCGCCATGGACCCGCTGCGCGCCGAGCTGTCGGAATCGACTCGCCGTGCGCGGTGGCTGCCGGAGGGCATCGGCCTGGAGGAGCGGGAGCTCGACTGGCTCCGGAACATGTCCGACTGGATGATCAGCAAGAAGCGCTACTACGGCCTGGCGCTGCCCATCTGGACCTGCGCGGACTGCGACACCTGGGAGGTGATCGGCTCGCCCGACATCCTGCGCGAGCGCGCCGTCGCCGGCTGGGACGAGTTCGAGGGCCACTCGCCGCATCGTCCCTGGATCGACGCGGTCGAGATCGCCTGCACCTCGTGCGGCGGGAGATCACGCCGCATCCTCGATGTCGGCAACCCGTGGCTGGACGCCGGCATCGTGGGCATGTCGACGCTGAAGTGGACGACCGACCGCGCTCACTGGCAGGAGTGGTACCCGGCCGACTTCGTGACCGAGTCGTTCCCGGGACAGTTCCGCAACTGGTTCTACGCGCTCATCACGGAGAGCACCGTTATGGCGGGCGAAGCGCCGTTCAAGACGCTCTTCGGCTACGCCCTGCTCCGCGACGAGCACGGCGAGGAGATGCACAAGAGCAAGGGCAACGCCATTCCGTTCGACGAGGCCGCGGAGCGGATCGGCTCGGACGTCATGCGCTGGATGTTCAGCTCGGTCAACCCAGCCACCAACATGAACTTCGGCTACCACCTGGCCCACGAGGAAGTCCGGCGCTTCTTCCTGCCGCTGTGGAACACGTTCGGATTCTTCGTCACCTACGCGCGGCTGGATGGTTGGACGCCGGATGGGACCGATGGAGCGGCAGCAGCCCGCACCCTCCTCGACCGATGGATCCTGTCGCGACTGGATGCCTTGACCGCCGAAGTACGCGAGGCGCTCGACGGCTTCGACGCTCAGCGGGCGACGCGGGGGATCGAGTCGTTCGTCGACGACCTCTCGAACTGGTACGTGCGGCGCAACCGCCGTCGCTTCTGGAAGGGCGAGCTGGACGAGGACAAGCGCGCCGCCTACGAGACCCTCCACCGCGTGCTGGTCGACCTGGCGCGCCTGATGGCGCCGTTCGTTCCGCACCTGGCCGACACGCTGTGGCAGAACCTGGTGACCGCCGTGCAGCCCGAGGCGCCGGACTCGGTCCATCTGGCCGACTTCCCGCAGGTCGCCGTCGGCCGGCGCGATGCCGCCCTCGAGGCCTCCGTGGACCTGGCGCGTCGGGTGGTGGGACTGGGACGCACGGCGCGCTCGGCGTCCGAGCTGCGCACCCGGCAACCGCTGGCGGCCGCCCGCGTCAAGCTGCCTGCCGCGGCTGGCGGGAGGCTCAGTGCAGATCCGGCGACTGCGGACGCGCTCACCGATGAGGTGCTGGACGAGCTGAACGTGAAGGAGCTCCAGGTCCTCACCGACGAGTCGGAGATGGTCGAACGCACGCTGTATCCGCTGCTGCGGGTGCTCGGGCCGCGACACGGCAAGGATGTGGCCACGATCATGGCCGGCGTGCGTGCCGGCAACTGGCGGATGCTCGACGACGGTCGCGCTGAGGCCGGCGGCGTGACGCTGGCGACCGACGAGTTCCAGCTCACGGCCCGGGCGAAGCCCGGCCACGAGGTCGCCGAGGAGGGGGACGTGCTGGTCGCGCTCGACACGCAGCTCACCGCAGGATTGGAGGCCGAGGGCCTGGCACGCGAAGTCGCCCATCGATTGCAGGGCATGCGGAAAGCGGCCGGCTACGAGATCAGCGACCGGGTGTTGGCCGGTATTGCCGGGCCGGACGACCTGCTCGCCCGGCTGCACCCATTCCGAGACTGGCTGGCTGAAGAGGTGCTGGCCGTGGAGTTGCGACTGGGCGCCGAGCCGGTCGACCAGCCAGATGCCACGGACGAGCTGGAAGCTGGCAGCGGCAAGCTGCACCTGGCCCTGCGGCGCGCCTGAGGAATCGCATCGCGTACCATCGGCCCATGAGCAGTCAGGCGCACCCGGGTCAGCTTCGCGCGGAGCTGCTGGCCCTGGGCCTGACGGCGGCGGTCGTCCTGCTCGCCGACCAGGCGACCAAGGCAATCGTGGCAGCGTCGATCGAGCTCGGTGGCCGCGTCCAGGTCATCGGCGACCTGGTGGTGCTGTGGCACGTGCGAAACACCGGCGCCGCATTCAGCCTCTTCCAGGGCGGCCAGGCCTTCTTCCTGATCGTCACCGTGCTCGCCTTCGGCATGCTCCTCTACTTCCAGCGCGCCTTCCGTGGCCGGGGCCTGCTGCTGCACGTCGTGTTGGGCTTGGTGCTGGGCGGCACGCTGGGCAATCTCATCGACCGCGTCAGGCTGGGCTACGTCACCGATTTCGTGTCGGTGGGCGTCGGCGACCTCCGCTGGCCGACCTGGAACGTGGCGGACGCGTCGCTGGTGGTCGGCATCATCTCGCTGGTCGTCTACCTGACCTTTCTGGATCGACCGCGGTCCGAGGTCCGCGCGTGAGCGAGGCCGCCGCGTCCGCATCCCGAACCGTGGATGGCGTGGCGCCGGCCGGCCGCTTCGACCTGGCGGTGAGCAGCGTGGCCGGCATCAGCCGCGCCCACGCACAGAGGCTGATCGGCGACGGCAGAGCCCTGGTCGACGGCCGTCGGGCACGTGCCAGCGATCGGTTGCGCGGCGGCGAGCGGATCCAGGTCGAGCTATCCGCGCCGCCGGACACGAGCCTGCGTCCGGAGTCCATCCCGCTGCGCCTCGCCTACGAGGACGAGGCGATGCTCATCGTCGACAAGCCGGCGGGGCTCGTCG
>DASSCW010000061.1:0-2173 GCA_035697465.1 Candidatus Limnocylindria bacterium
GGGATGGCGGTAGGCGAGGGCTCTTTCCTGACCGGTGCCGCGGTCTTTCTCGGCGCCGCCGTGGTCGCGGTGCCGATCTTCAAGCGGCTCGGCCTCGGCTCGGTGATCGGCTATCTGGTGGCGGGCGCGGCGATCGGGCCCTTTGGCCTGGCCCTCATCGAGGATGCGGAGGAGGTGCTGCATTTCGCCGAGTTCGGCGTGGTGCTGCTCCTGTTCATCATCGGGCTCGAGCTGAAGCCCTCGCGTCTTTGGGTGATGCGGCGCGACATCTTCGGGCTCGGTCTCTCGCAAGTGATCGTCACCGGTGCCGTGCTCACGGCGCTGCTCGTTGCCGTAGGCCTGGCGATGCGACCGGCGCTTGTCGCCGGCCTCGGCCTGGCCCTGTCCTCCACGGCCTTCGCGCTTCAGATCCTCGAGGAGAAAGGAACGCTCAACAGTCCCTACGGCAACAGAGCATTCGCCATCCTGCTGTTCCAGGACCTGGCCATCGTGCCGCTGCTGGCACTGGTCGCGCTGCTCGGCCCCGGCGCTACAGGCGAGGCGAGCAATCCCTGGCTCGAGGCCGGCAAGATCATCGGCGTGGTCGCGGCCGTGGTGATCGTCGGCCGCTACCTGCTCCGGCCCGTCTTCCGGATCATCGCGCTGACCCGCGCCCGCGAGGTCTTCACCGCAGCGGCGCTCCTGCTGGTGGTCGGCACGGCCTTGATCATGGCAAGCGTCGGGCTGTCCATGGCCATGGGCGCTTTTCTCGCCGGCGTGCTGCTGGCCGATTCCGAGTACCGGCATCAGCTGGAAGCCGACATCGAGCCGTTCCGTGGCTTGCTCCTGGGCCTCTTCTTCATCGCCGTTGGCATGTCGGTAGACTGGCTGCTCGTGCTGGACAACATCCTGACCGTGCTCGCCGGCGTGATCGGCTTGCTGCTCGTCAAGGCCCTGCTGATCTACGGCCTCTGTCGTCTGTTCGGTGTCGGAGATCGGGATGCGCAGCGGGTCGCCGTGACCATCCCCCAGGGCGGCGAGTTCGCGTTCGTCCTGTTCAGCGCCGCCGCTGGTGCTGCGGTCATGGCCGCCGAAGTGGCGAATCTGCTGGTCGCCGTCGTCACATTGTCGATGGCGGCAACGCCGCTCGTGGGTACCCTCTACGAGGTTGCAGTGGCGCGCCTCACCAGCACCACCGCCGACGTCGAGGACGTGTCGCGGGCCGAGCAGAAGAGCGTGATCATCACCGGCTTCGGGCGCGTCGGGCAGATCGTGGCGCAGTTCATGCATGCGCAGGGCATCGGCGTCACCGCCGTCGATCACGATCCCGAGCGTATCCAGATCGCCGAGAAGTATTGCAACAAGGTCTATTTTGGCGACGTGCGCCGTGCCGACGTGCTCGCCGCGGCCGGTGCCGGCAAAGCGCGGCTGATCTTCATCTGCGTCGACGATCCCGAAGCCTGCAACGCCGGGATCGGCCACGTCCGGGCGGCATTCCCCAAGGCGCAGATCCTTGCCCGCGCTTTCGATCGTAATCACGTGCTGCAGCTGATGCAGATGGACGTCGACTACTTCCTGCGCGAGACCTTCGAGTCGAGCGTGGCGATGGGCAAGGAGGGCCTGCGGCGTCTTGGCCTCGATCCGGCCAAGGTGGAGGATATCGAGCAGGAGTTCCGCCGCCGCGATCAGGAGCGGCTCTCGATCCAGCAGGCCGAAGGCGAGTTCGCCGGCGTCGAGAAAGTCTTCGCCCGCTACGACGAGGCCGCCTCGCAGAAGCGCTCGAACCCCTGAGCCCTACCTGCCCAGATGCTTACGGAGAAGACAAGGGATCATGACCACGCCACGCAACAGCGCAGGCTGGACTATGGCGTGCCTTGCCTATGAGGATCGGAAAGACACCTGCACCACGCTGCACCTGTGGACGCAGATCGTCGGCAAGGTCCGGCTGGCCCACACGCCCTGGAGGTCAACCATTCGTGGCACGTCACCTTGTATGTGATAGGCCGGCCGACCTGTCGCCTCGGGCACGACGCCATCGAACCCGAGCTCACCCAAGTCCATCGAATCCACAAAGGCGTCGATCACGCGGACGGGGATTTTCCTCGTCGATCCAGTCATCCAGGCACTCAGGAAACAACGTGGCCTGGCCGCGATTGAACTTTCAACAAAGCGCCCCATCCGATTCCCCGCAGTC
>DASSCW010000062.1:0-11507 GCA_035697465.1 Candidatus Limnocylindria bacterium
GACCCGCTGGACACCGGCTGGCAGGTGGTCGCCGAAGAAGGCGGGCTGCGTGTTCGCGGGCGGAGGATCGAATCGGCGGCAGCCCGCATCGACTTCACGAACGAGGAGTCGCGTGATCGGTTCCAGCGCACGCTCGAACGGATGGGCATCGACGAGGAGCTGAGGCGGCAGGGCGCGGCGCCGGGCAGCCTGGTGCGCATCGGCACAGTGGAGCTCGAATGGGGCGACGACGAATGACCCGGAGCGTACTTCTCGCGCCGCGTGGTGTTGCGGGTGCCGCACCGGTCGCGTCCCGCCGGCGACGGCAAGTCGCGAAGCCTGAGCCGGACGGCGGGAAGAACGGGCCGGAGCGGATCGGCATCCTGGGCGGCACATTCGATCCGCCGCACGTCGGCCACCTGTGGCTGGCGACGCTCGCCGCCGACGAGCTGCACCTCGATCGGGTGCTGTTCATGCCCGCCGCGCAACCGCCGCACAAGCGACGCCCTGGTATGAGCTCGATCACCGAGCGGCTGCTGATGACGCGGCTGGCGATCACCGGCAACGAAGCCTTCGAGCTGTCTACGGTCGAGGTTGGCCGCTCGGGCCCCTCGTACACCATCGATAGCATCCAGGAGCTGCTGCAGACCTACGCCGGCGCGAGGCTCTTCCTGCTGATGGCGGCCGACAGCCTGGCTCGCATCGACACCTGGCGCGAGCCTGATCGACTGCTCTCCCTGATCGAGTGGGCGGTCGGACCGCGGCCGGGAACAGTGGCGGCAGACGCCGCACAGCTGCGTGAGCGCTTTGGGGCGTCAGCCAGCCGGATCCACCTGTTGTCCGGGCCGGCCCTTGACGTCAGTGCCACTGAGATCCGGCGTCGGGTAGCGGCAGGTCGGGCCATCAAGTACCTTGTGCCGCAGGCGGTCGAGGAGATGATCCTCGCCACCGGCCTGTATCGGCGCACACGGCGCCATTGACGTTACCTGGAGAGATCGAGCTGGCAGAAGCGGCCACCCAGCAGAGCGCACAGGACCCGGGCGAGCTGGCCCATCGGATCGTGGACCTCGCGTCCGACAAGAAGGCCGCGGACATCGTCCTGCTGCGCACGGCGGAAGTGACCACCATGGCCGACTACTTCGTGATCGCCAGCGGCCGCAGCGACCGCCAGGTCAAGGCCCTGAGCGAGGCCATCGTGGACGAGCTGCGCGACGAGGGCATCAAGCCGATCGGCGTCGAGGGCCAGGCAAGCGCACGCTGGGTCCTGCTCGACTACGGCAGCGTGATCGTCCATCTCTTCGCCCCGGAGGAGCGCGAGTATTACGGCCTCGAGCGCCTGTGGAGCAACGCCACACAGGTGGTGCGGCTGGTCTGATCGACGGTCGTACTGCGGCGGTACCAGCCTGCCAGGGCTCAATCCGTGAAATTCCGTGGGTACTGCGGGAGTACTAGCCAGGGCCTATCCGGTACTCCTATTGAGGATGGGTCCGACCGATCCCATGCTCCGGCCCATGAGCGACCACGCAACCCTGTCAAGGCCGATCGAGACCTGCCGCTTCTGCAGCGGACAGCTGCTGACGAGCGTGTTCGACACCGCCTTCAAGGACACGGTCGCTGACGAGCGGCTCTTCTTCGCTATCCCCGGCGCGCTGTGCGTGCCCTGTCGGCAGCTGTACGTCGACCAGCAGCTGATCGGCATCCTGGGCCTCAGCGAGGCGCGCTGCACCTTCGCGATCGAGAGCGACCGCGTCCTCCGCGCCGGGGCCGCCTAGCCTCCTCTCGCCGGCCGCGGCATCCCGATCAGGTAGCCGCCCAGCCACGCGACCAGCGCTGGCTCCGGTTCCATCGCGTTCGCCTTGATCGCCAGGTCGGCCTCGAACAGGCCGGTCAGCATCAGCTCCAGCTCCGCGCCGGTGTAGCGCCGCGCCGCCTCCACCAGCCGTTCCGCCATACGCGCATTGCCGCGCCCGATGCGGCGGGTGAGCTCGGCGGGCGGCACTCCCGAGCTGGCGAGATCGCGCGCCACGATCAGGTCGGAGATGCGCCCCTGCAGCGCCCCAAGGATGCGGAGCACCGGCTGTCCCTCGGCCAAAGCCCGGTCGATGGCCGCGCTGGCGGCGGCCGCGTCGCGACGGTCGACGGCGTTCGTGATCGCGAACAGGCTGGCCGGCCTGGTGTCGGCCACCAGAGCCTCGACGTCTGTCGCGGTGATCGGAGAGCCGGCCGCGTGGGTGGCGAGCTTGTCGAGCTCTCCGTTGGCGATCCGCGTCTGCTCTCCGCGCTCCACGTCCGCCTCCGCCACCGCTCCGCCGATCCGCTCCGCCAGTACGGCTGCCGCCCGCGGTTCGATCTCGACGCCGAGCTCCCGCGCCCGTCCACGAATCCAGGCCTGCAGCTCACCGCGGCGTGGCGCCAGCCGCTCCTCCACCACGCCGCCGCGGGTGACGACCGCTGAGGCCAGCTTCCCGAGCAACGGCGACGGTCGCGCGGCGTCACGGGTTGACCGGACATCGACCAGGGCGAGGGCCGCGCCATCCGGCAGGTCCCGGACCAGCGCGATCAGCTTGTCGCCGGCCGCGGTCGATCGACCCGCGGCGCGCATCGGCTGACGAAGCACGGCCAGGTGCACGCCGAACATGCCAACCGTGCCCGCCTCGAGGCGGGCACGGTCGAGAGCGGGTTCGTCCGGACTGCGCTCCGGCATGATCTCCGCCCGATCATCGGCCCCGATCCGCCGCGCGAAGCCGCCAAGCAACTGGTCCAGCTGGAAGCCGTCGTCGCCATGGGCCAGGAGGAGTTGGACGCTCATGCGCCGGCCTGCCACGCCGCGCGCAGGCGCTCGACCAGGGCTTCTCGCTCCGTATCCAGCGCCTCGCACAGCTCGGCCTCGAGGGCGTGGGCGGGCGCGCGTGCGGCTTGAATGCTGTCCGCGTACTCAGGGTGCCGCCGAGCCATGTCGTCGATCCGCTCGTCTAGCGTCAGGAACTCCTGTGTCACGTGCCGGTCGGCGATGGCGACGAGCACGGACGGCCACCCACGCGGGAAGCATCGGTCATCCAGCAGGCAGGTCACTGGATGGGACGCCACAGGTGCCGCCAACTCCGGGAATCCCATCTCGGTCAGCTCCTTTGCGGCCACCTCGCCGTGAATCCCCTCGCCGCCGCGGGTCCGCGGCTTGTCGATGTCGTGCAGCAGGGCGGCGACCTCGACGAGCCTGACGTCCACCGGGATGCCGGCCGCGGCCACCATGCGCGCCGCCTCGGCGGCGACTCGCGCAACGCCGCGCGAATGAACCACGATCCCGTCCGGAAGGCCCAGCGAATCGAGGATCTGCAGCGCCTGGTCGCGACCGGGAACCACCATGCGCCGATGCTACCCGTATCGGCCGTGTGCTGGCCTCCATCGGCGAGGCCTGCCGCGTCAGCCACCAGTTCGAGGTTGCCCTCCAGGTCGGTGCGTCGGACCACCAGGCCCGGTACCGCGGCCAGGTGCTCGAGGGTGATCGGTTTCGGATGGCCGTACTCGTTGTCCGTGCCACAGCTGATCAGGGCGATCTGGGGCATGACGGCCGAAAGCAGTGCCGGCGTGGTGCTTGAATCGGACCCGTGGTGCCCGACCTTGAGCACGTCGACCGGCCCCAGCAGGCCGCGCTCCAGCAGCAGCTCCTCGACCGGTGCCTCCGCGTCGCCGGTGAGCAGCGCACGGAAGCCGCCGCTCTCCAGCAGCAGGACCACCGAGCTGTTGTTGATGTCGCCTTCGGGCAGGGGCGCCTGCGCATCAGGCGCATCGGGAAAGAGCACGAGAAGGCGCGCCCCTTCGCCGAGCGGAATCAGATCGCCGGCCCGGGCCAGATGGAGCTCAGCAGCGGGCTCGGCGCGCGCCAGTCCGACGAAGCGTGGGTAGGTGGGGTTCTCGTACTCGCGTCCCGGCTCATAGATGACCCCGACGCGGAACCGCTCGAGTGCCGAAACGAGACCGGCGACGTGGTCCTCGTGCGGGTGGGTGAGGACCATCACGTCCAGCCGGCGCTGCCAGAAGGGAAGCCAGGCTCCGAGTTGACGGAGCGTCAGGTCCGGATCCGGGCCGCCGTCGATGAGTGCGGTCTGGCCTGATGGCGCCACGACCAGGATCGCATCGCCCTGCCCGACGTCCAGTGCCACGAGGTGGAGCCGTCCATCCGGTCGCGTGATGAAGGTGAGAACGGCGACTGTCGCCAGGGTGGCGGCAAGCAACGGCACGGGGCGCGCGACGCGCGTGACCAGGCCGTGACGCGGCAGCTCGACGCTCGGCATCGCGGCGGTGCGGCCCCCGAGCCGATGCCGGAAAAGCAACAGCCCGGGGTACCAGACGGCCGCGAGCCAGCTCGGCGCGCCGAGGTCGATCGATGCCAGCGGAACCGCGGCCGCCAGCTGGCCGGCCAGCACCATCAGTCGCAGGTAGAGCCAGGCAGCGCCGCCAGAGGCCCACGCCGCCACGTCGCCGACGAGCGGGAGGGCGGAGTGGCTCGCACCGACCAGGGCCGCCACGGCGGCCGTCAGCATGACGAGTGGCACCAGCGGCACAACCAGCACGTTGGCAAGTGGCGCGACCAGTGACAGGCGCTCGAAGTTCAGCAGGATGACGGGAAGAGTGGCGACCTGGGCGGCCATGGTCAGGGCCACAGGCTCGCGGAGGATCGCCGGCCAGCGAGCGAGGCGCGCCTCGAATCCGGCGCCGAACCCGATGAGGCCCGCGGTGGCCAGTGCGGAGAGCTGGAAGCCAACGTCCCAGACCACGGTTGGCGCGGCGATCACCATTGCCAGCGCCGCCAGCACCAGTGCCGACATCGCGTGCGACCGTGAGCCACCGAGGCGCGCCAGCAACAGGCCGCCGGCCATCAGGGCCGCCCGCACGACCGATGGCGAGGCGCCGGTCAGCACGACGTAGGCCGCTACGGCGCCAACGGCCGCTGCCGCCGCGGACCATTGACCGCGTGGCAGCCGCTTCAGGGGACGCGCAGCCGCGGCAGCCAACGCGGCGACGATGGCGATGTTCCAGCCAGAGATGGCCACTACGTGCGTCAAGCCGGCGCGTGCGAACGCATCGTTGATGGCTGGATCGATTCCCGAGCGCACACCGAGCAGGATCCCCGCGGCGAGCGCCGCCTCCGGCTCGGGAATGAGGCGATTCAGCCCCGACAGCAGCCCGCCTCGTGTGCCCCGCAACGTGTCGGGCACCGGCCCGAGGCGATGCGCGAGCACGGTCACCTGCCGGACGCTGGCCGTGGCCGCGATCCCCTGGCGCGCCAGGTATTCGCTGTAGGCGAAGCCGTCGAAGTCGCGGGGTTCCTCGAGGCGGGCCTCGAAGCGCAGCTCGTCGCCGGCGGCAACCGCGAGGCTGCGTGGCAGCCAGAGCAGGATGCGGCCGAGGGCCGGCTGCGGCGGCCCGCTGGTGTCACCGACGATGACCTGGTCGACCACGACCTGCTGGCGCTCGCCTCGTGGCCGAGGATCGTCCACCACCGTAGCGGTCAAGGGTCGCGAGCTCTCGCCGACTAAAGACGCGACGCTACCGGGCCCCACTGGCAACGCAGCCGCGGCGCCACGCCAGCTGCCTATCCCCGCCCCGATCAGCAGCACGCCAAGCACCGCGAGCCGTCGCCAGCCGAACGGCCGAGCCAGCGCGATGGCTGCAAGGCCCGCGACCAGGAGGAGAAGCGGCTCGGTGCCCGGCACCGTCGCGTCCCCGCCCACGATGCCGACGAGGACGCCGGCCAAAACGGCCGGCAGCAGGACGGCCGACACTGGCGAGGGTCAGAGGGTCACGAGGTCGCGGATGTCCTCGAGCTGACCTCGGTTGATCACTTCGCGCGCGACGAGCTCGTCGAGCGTCGCGAACGGCTGTTCGGCGCGGGCCGCCACGATCTTCTGGACGGTCACGGGGCCGATGCCCGGCAACGCCTCCAGCTCCTCCGGGGTGGCCGTGTTCAGGTCGACCAGCCCCGAGCCGCCCCCTCCACCGCCTCCGCCGCCAGGCTGGGCCGCGACCCCGATGACCGGCACGTAGATTTGCGCACCATCGGTCAGTGGCTCGGCGAGATTCAATGACGACGCGGCCGCGTTCAGGTCCGCGTTACGCGAATAGCCGCCGGCGGCCTGCAGCGCGTCGGCGACCCGCGATCCGGCGGGCAGCAGCACCACGCCGGGGTTGCGGACCGCTCCCTGGACATCGATCACCAGGTCAGCCACGCCGGCGGCCGAGGCAGCCGCCGAGGTCGGCGACAGGGCGCCCGAGCCGGTCGCATCCGCCGCGGATCCGACCTCCCCCGAGCCGATGACCACGGAGGTCGCCAGCCACGCGCCGGCAATCACGGCCGTGCTCCCCGCCAGGGCAGCGGCGATGGCCAGCCAGTCGCGGCGAGACAGGGACATCGCAGGATCCTCGCCGGGAGGCGAGAGGTCATGGATGGATGTCCTGTCCGGGACCCGGCGCCCGGGCACTCGACGCCGGGACCCGGAAGCAGGATGGGCAGCCTAGCCGCGCACCGCTTACCGCCGGCTTACCGCGCGGTCAATCCCCTGGCGTGACGATGTTCACCAGCTTGCCGGGCACCTGGATCACGCGATCGGGCGCGCGGCCGTCCAGGTGCGCCTGCACCCTTGGGCTTGCCAGCGCCAGGCGCTCGATCTCGTCGGCAGGCGTGTTGGCTGTCACCACCAGGCGGTCGCGCAGCTTCCCGTCGACCTGGACCGGCAGCTCGATCGTGTCGACCGTCGTCAGGGACGCATCGGCCACGGGCCAGGCCTGCTGGTGCACGCTGTAGTCATGGCCGCGCCGCTGCCACAGCTCCTCGGTCATGTGAGGCGCGGCCGGCGCCAGCAGGAGCAGGAGCGTGTCGACAGCCTCGGCGTAGGCAGGCTGGCCGGCGAGCCCCACCTCGCGCGCCCGGACGATCGCATTGGCCAGCTCCATCATCTTCGAGATCGCCGTGTTGAAACGGAACCCGGCGTAGTCGTCCGCCACCTCGTCGATCGTCATGTGCGTCGCGCGCCGCAGCGCGCGGGCGAGCTCGGCGTCCTCCGCGGCGGACCCAGCCGCATCACCTCCCGCGGAGGCATCGGGCAGGGAGATGCCCCAGACGCGTGCCAGGAACCGATACACCCCTTCGATGCCGGTCGGGTTCCAGGGTCCGCCCTGGTCCCATGGGCCGATGAACATCAGGAACAGGCGCACGGTGTCCGACCCGTAACGAGACGTCAGGTCATCAGGGTTGACGACGTTTCCGCGGGACTTGCTCATGCGGTGGTGGTCGGCACCCAGGATCTGGCCCTGGTTGCGCAGGGCGATGAACGGCTCGTCGAAGGCAAGGTGGCCCATGTCCCGCAACGCCTTGACGAAGAAGCGCGAGTACATCAGGTGCAGCACGGCGTGCTCCGCGCCACCGGTGTACAGGTCGACCGGCATCCAGTGCGCCACGGCCTCCGGGTCCCATGGCCGCTGGTCGTCATGGGGCGAGCAGTAGCGCAGGAAATACCAGGACGAATCGACGAAGGTGTCCATCGTGTCCGTCTCGCGTCGGGCATCCGCCCCGCAGATCGGGCAGGTGGCCTTCAGGAATTCCTCGTGCGACTGGAGCGGCGAGACGGCAGTCGGCGCGAACTCGACGTCCTCCGGCAGCAACACCGGCAGCTGGTCCTCCGGCACCGGGACGGCGCCGTGCTCCGGGCAATAGACGATCGGGACGGGCGCGCCCCAGTAGCGCTGACGGCTCACCAGCCAGTCGCGGAGCTTGTACGTCACCGCCGGCCCGCCCAGGTCGCGCTCGGCCAAGCTGCGCGCAATCGCGCCAATCGCCTCGGAAGCGGGCATGCCGGTGAACTCGCCGGAGTCGACCAGGACCTCGTCGGCGGTGTGCGCCACGAATGGCTCACCCTCCGGGGCGGGGTTGCCGGCCGGCTGGACGACGTAGCGGATCGGCAGGTCGTGCTTCTTCGCGAAGGCGTAGTCGCGCTCGTCGTGCGCTGGCACGGCCATCAGGGCGCCGGTCCCGTAGCCGGGGAGGACATAGTCGCCGACCCAGATCGGGATGCGCTCGTTGGTCATCGGGTTGGTCGCATACGAGCCGATGAAGACACCGGTCTTCTCCCGCTCTGTCGAGAGGCGCTCGATCTCCGTCTCACGGCGAGCGGCGGCGACGTACGCGTCGACATCGGCCTTCCGATCCGTCGTGGTCAGGGCAGCAACCGACGGATGCTCAGGCGCCAGCACCATGAACGTCGCGCCGAACACGGTGTCCGGCCTGGTGGTGAAGACGCGGATCGGCTCGACCCCCGGCGTCTCCGCCGGGAATGCGATCTCGGCACCCTCGCTGCGGCCGATCCAGTTGGTCTGCATCAGCCGGATCGGTTCCGGCCAGTCCATTCCGGTGAAGTCGAGCAGCTCGTCGGCGTAGTTTGTGATGCGGAAGAACCACTGCTCCAGGTCGCGCTTGATCACGGTGGTGCCGCAGCGCCAGCAGCGGCGCTCGGTACCCAGCACCTGCTCGCGCGCCAGGACAACCTGGTCCTTGGGGCACCAGTCGACCGGCGCCATGGCCCGATACGCGAGCCCCGCCTTGAAGAACTGGACGAACAGCCACTGCGTCCAGCGGTAGTAGGCGGGGTCGCTGACCACGACCTCGCGCTCCCAGTCGAACATGCAGCCCATGGAGCGGAACTGGGTCCGCATGTTCGCGATGTTCGATGCCGTCCACTTGGCCGGGTGGATGCCGCGATCGATGGCCGCGTTCTCGGCCGGCAGGCCGAAGGAGTCGAAGCCCATCGGGAACATGACGTTCAGGCCCTTCATGCGCCGCATGCGGGCGACGATGTCCGGCCCGGTGGCGGCATACCAATGCCCGATGTGCAGGTCGCCGGACGGGTACGGGTACATCGTCAGCAGGTAGTGCTTGTCGCGAGGGTCGTCATCGCTGGCCCGATACAGGCCGTCGGCCTCCCAACGATCGCGCCAGCCCTGCTCGAACGAGCCGGGATCGAATCGTTCGCCGCGAGCAGTCATTGGTCCTTCCTCCTGGCGGTCCACAGGTCGAGTCGATAGGGGACGGCGAACGGCCGGCCATCGTTTAGGCCATGACGGCCGAGCAGGGCCGCCAGGTCGAGGCGCAGCCGATCCTGCTGCTCAGGCGTCTTGCCGACCCGCACGTACGACGCGGTGAAGGCCATGCCGATGAACAGCTCGTCGGTCATCTGGACCTCGTGCCGCAGCTGGGTGAGCTCCGGCGCGTCGAACGCCGCGTCGTGGGCCTCGATCGCGCGCCGCGTCTCGTCCTTCCCGTCCGACTCGTAGCGTCCGATGCCCGGGTCGTCGGCGCTGCCGCTGTACCGCCTCAGGAGGTCCGCATAGTCGGCAAGGAACGACGACCGGTCCGCGTCGCGGACATTCCAGAACAGGGCGAGTCCGCCCGACGGCTTCAGGATGCGCGCGATCTCCGCCAGGGCTCGCGGCTTGTCGAACCAGTGGAATGCCTGTGCCGCGGTGACCAGGTCGGCGGAGTCGGGGTCCAGCCCCGTCTCCTCCGCACTGGCCTGCACCGTCGAGATCAGCAGGCCATCGTTCGTCGCGCGAGCGCGCAGCAGGTCCAGCATCGCCTTGCCCGGCTCGACCGCCGTCACTCGCCAGCCAAGGCCGGCCATCAACAGCGCCGCGCGCCCCGTGCCCGCACCCAGGTCGACGACCAGCGGCTGCCGAGGCAGCGTCAGGCGCTCGCCGATCGCCTCGAACAACTCGTCGGGGTAACCGGGACGGTAGCGGTCGTAGTCGCCGGCCCACGCGTCGAAGCCGCGGGCGCGGGCCGGATCCACGGTGCTCATGGCGCGTCCTGCCCGTCCGGGAACCAGGCCATCAGCAACTCGTCGCGCAGCTCGCCGCCCTCGCCACGGTATTGCTTGCGCCGCAGTCCTTCGCGCACGAATCCGGCACGCTCGTACACCGCGATCGCCCGCTCGTTGTCCGGGAAGACGGCCAGCGCCACCTTCCGCAGGCCGTTGGCTGCCGACCAGTCCTGGGCGGCGCGGACCATGGCGGAGCCGATGCCGACATCCCGCCAACCCTCGGCCACCACGATGCTCAGCGTGCCGACGTGGCTGCTGACCACGTTGCGCTCGATCGAGATCAGGACGTTGCCGATCGCCTCGCCATCGGCCTCGGCCACCAGGGCCAGGCCCTCCTCGCCGCGGATCATCTCGCCGATGAAGAATGCCTCGGACGGCTGGCTCACCGCGCTCGGCGGAGTTACCAGCCAGCGTCCCTCGCGTCGCACGTCTGAGAAGAGGCGCGCCAGGCCGCGCGAGTCGGTGGGCCGGGCGGGGCGCAGCGTCCAGCGCCGGCCGTCACTGGCCGTCTGCGCGGTCGCTGTCCCCACCTGTGCTGCCATCGCGTCAGTCTCCATCGGTGCAGGGCACACGAAAGCCCCCGTCGTCAGGACGAAGGGGGCTCCCATTCGCGGTACCACCATGACTTGACCGATGGAAGTGGTGGAGCTGGGGGGACTCGAACCCCCGACCCCCTGCATGCCATGCAGGTGCTCTCCCAGCTGAGCTACAACCCCACGATCGGTCCACTCATTGGCGCGCTATCGGGCGCCAGGCCGGCCGGTCTCCCGGCTGCTCGACGGGCGAGTTCCACGCTTGCGATCGCCGGCTTGCACCATCCCGGCTCGCTGCAGATCGGCAGGCAGCGCGTACTGCTCCCGCGTCAACGCGTTCGGCGGTGAGTATAGCAAGGCCACTTTCCAAACCAAAGTCGCCGCTAGGCGGGCAGGAGCGTCCGCAGGCCTTCACGTTCCCTCGATCGCCGCCTTCAGCCGCAGGAGTCCGCTGTCCATCTCCTGCTGCGCGATGCCCGCCGCCATGCCTTCTAGCGGCGCCAGGAAGAGGCTCTGCGAATGAATCTCGGTCGACATTCGTACATTCGTGCCGTCCGTGACTGGCTCCAGGTCCATCGCTGCCGCCACGGAGAGTCCGGAGGCCGCGCTCTCCAGCGCGAGGCGGCGGCCCAGGTCGAAGGCGGTCACCGTCACGTCGACGGTCAGCCGCTGCCCCATCAGCTCCCGCAGGACGCGGGCGGTGGTCCCGACGCCGATTGGATCAGACGTGGTCTGCGTGGCCGAGATCACGCCCGGCTGCCAGGTCGGCAGGTTGTCGAGGTCGGAGACGAAGGCGAACACCGCCTCGGGCGGCGCACCGATTGCCAGACTTGCCTCCACCCGTCGCATCGGGACAACCCTAGCCGATGTGACCGGGGCGAGGACCATCGGGCCATGTCAACCGGTGGACAGCGGGGTATCCTGCGGCGGACGTCGCCCCGCGCCGAGGTGCGCGCGCGGCTGCCCGAGCGGCGTCAGATCCCGGAGGGACACGTGTTCCGCAGACTCTCGCCGGCGGTGCTTCTGCTGACGATCGCAGTGGCCGCATGCGGCGGCCAGGGGCCGGCCTTGACCGATCCCAAGGAAATCATCACCCAGGGCATGCGCGCCACCAGCGAGGCAACCA
>DASSCW010000063.1:0-3218 GCA_035697465.1 Candidatus Limnocylindria bacterium
GAGAACTTCCGAGACGTCCTCGCCAATGACGTGCAGCTTGCCGCCGCCGGCCGGACAGGCGCAGCCCGCGGGCTCGTGCCGGCGTTCCTCCCGCGGCAGATGGCCGGGCAGCGGCCGGCGGGAGGGCTTCTTCTCGGGCGCGGCGGCCGGCGCGGCGGGCTCGCTCTTCGCCGCAAGCGCCGCGATCTGCTCCTCGATCGCCTCGAGAGCAAGCGTCAGCTGATCCGGATGCTGCTTCTCCGACGAACGGCCGAACTTCAGCCGCTTCAGCGCCGTCAGAAACAGCTGCAGCTTCTCCAACTCGGCATCCCGTTCGGCCAGCCGCGCCTTCGTCGCCGTCAGCTCGGCGTCCTGCCGCTCCAGCACCTCGGCCAGTTTCCGCACCACCCGCTGCAGCAGGACGGGATCGGTTGGCAGCCGGGCAAGATCGAGACGCATGGCCGTCTTGCTAGCGCAGCGGCGCCGGCCCATCCAGAAAAAACCCAACGGAGTCAGAAGCTTCGATCATACCGCCGTCGGCTTCGGCAACTCCTTGAAAACAACCGCGCGACGCCAATCGAGACCTTCGATGACCATCGCCAGCTGCGCCGGAGTGAGGCTGATCGCACCCTCCTTGACCTGCGGCCAGACGAATCGACCCCGCTCCACTGCGCCTTCAGCCGGTCACCGCCGCGGCTGCGGAACAAAAACAGATGCCCCGAGAACGGATCGCGAGAAAGAATATGCTGAACCTGCGCCGCCAGCCCGTCGAAGCCCTTGCGCATGTCAACCGGCGCCAGCGACAGATAGATCTTGCTGCCGGCCGGCAAACCGATCGGCATCAGCCCGCCGCCTTCAGCGTCGTCACCAGCCGATGCAACGCCAATGGCTCGATATCGGTGGTCACCCGCAACCGGCAGCCATTGGGAAGCTCAATCTCGGCCAACGAGGAACCGATCGCCGAAGGCACAGCCGCTGATGGTCGCGGCGCCGACACCGGCGGCGATAGCCGGAACGGCCCGCCGTCCTCCGCCACCCGCACCGGCACGAAACACGCGTCCCCTGCAAACGCGCCGAATGCGCCTTCCCGTGCCAGCTTCCGCCACTTGAACAACTGATTGGAGCGCAAGCCGTGACGCTGCGCCACCAACGATACCGACGCACCGCCCGCGAGGCTCTCGGCAATAATCCGCAGCTTCTCCTCGACGCTCCACCGGCGCCGCCGCGCCACACCGGTGATCACCTCGATCCGCTCGAAAGAACCAGTCATAAGCCCAGTCTTATGACCAACCCTTCGATCAATCACCACGTGGGGCTCAGCGGACGCTCTGATGTCCGTATTCAAGGGCCGAAAGGTACGGTGCTTTGTTCCCGGGAACACCGTCGTCGGAGTCGGGCGTACGAAGACCGTGCAGGGCGGGAGGTGGGGCGGTTGGACGACGGTCGATCAAGCTCTGATGCGCGGGTTGGCTACCGCATTCCCGAAATTCGTCCGGGGCTGCTCCCGCTCTTACTGCGGGCGTCGGCCCAGAAAGGGCCGGCCCAAGCGTCAGACGGGGGTTCCCCTGCCGTGGCCCCACCTCCAGCCTTGCACGGCCGCAGGCGGCGTCAAGACCCGGTTTACGGTCGCCGGGTGGCGCGGTTCCTCCTGTCCCTCGCATCGGATGGATGGTGTCTTCGCATCAGGCCGCCCTCGGCGCGACCTCATGGGCGATCGCCCAGAGGAACGCCGCCATTTCCCTGGCGATGGCGGTGGTAACGACAGTGCTCCGTTTGCCCCGTGCGACGAGCTTGCGGTAGCGACGGCAGAGGCGCAGCTGCGCCTTCCAGGCGATGTCGCGCACCGTCTTCGGCAGATCGCGTGCGCGGTCGAGCAGCGTTCTGCCCACCCTGGCGCCGAAGCGGTAGGTCCACGCACCTTCGACGAGAACCCGCCTGGCCCGGCGGTTGCCGGTCTTGGTGATCCCGCCGCGCCTCACCGTGTCGCCGGTGGAGCGTTCCGACGGCACCAGCCCCAGGTAGCTCATTACCTGCCGCGGGTTGTCGAACCGGCGCAGATCACCGACCTCGGCGGCAATCGTCACCGCATTGATGAAATCGACGCCGCGCATCGCCTGGAACGCGGCGACCACCGGCGCCATCGTCCAGCTCGGCACGATCTCGACGAGGGCCGCCTCGAGCCGCGCCAGACGCTCCACGGCATCCGTCACCGCGTTCAGCGCTTCCTGCAACACGACGCGTTGCGCCGGATGCTCGAACGTCAGCTCGGCCAGCCAGCGGGCGTGCCGACCGCCCCAGGTCGACTTGCCGGGGAAGCTCCGGCCGTGCCGCAGCAGAAAGGCGCTGACCAGCTGGCGCTTGCGACGCAAGTCCTCCACCGCCGCCTCGCGCGCCCGAGTGAGGTCGCGGATCGCCTCGTGCATCGGATCCGGAACCCAGGCCGCGGTCAACTCACCGGCTCGCAGCAACTTGGCGAGTGTCACCGCATCGCGGCGATTGGTCTTCACCCGGTCGCCCGGCCGCTTCGGGATCAGCGACGGTGCCACGACCACGCAGGGATGACCGAGCGTCACGATCTGCCGGTAAAGCCCGTAGCCGGTCGGACCCGCCTCATAGCAGAAATGCAGCCGGCCATACTTGGCCGCCAGCTTCATCACCAGCTTGCGCGTCGCCGCCGGCGTGTTGCCGATCTCTCCCAGGTACCGAACTTCGCCCGTCCGATCGCCAACGGCGATCGCGACCGCATTCTTCTCCTTCGACGTATCGAACGCGACGAACGCTTCCCCATCTCCAGACATGGCTCGTCCCCTATGCGGTGAGGCTCCGCTCGGCCAACCCGAGCAACCCTCGTTTGCTCTCGCATACCTGGGACGAGCCACCTCCGCAGGCTCACGGACATGGGGTCTTACACCGAGACCTAATCACTGGTTGTCTGGGCGACGAGATCGCGCTCGCTTGGCCATTCGGTAGGCATGGGGCGTGGCATGCGACTGCGCTTTGTCTACCGGCGCGGGGCTGCGAGCCTGCTCGTCGCCGACAGCGTGCGCTGTCGAAGCGTGGCAAGGCAGTCGCCAGCATCGGCCGCAGCAAGGGCCTTGCCGTTCACCAGGCTCGCCGGCCCGCCACCGTGCCGCTGTTCATCCTGGTGCCGCAGGTGACGGTGCGAAAGCGGCTCGACGTCGGACGGCGCGGCGCAGAAATGGATCGCGGCGCTGCTGCGGTTGGTTGCGCGCCACTGG
>DASSCW010000064.1:0-3190 GCA_035697465.1 Candidatus Limnocylindria bacterium
GGTGCCCCAGCTGCCAGGCGCGATAGCGGAAAAGGTGGTTTGCGTTCATATACTTCGCGTCAGTGAAAGGCGTCCGAAGGCTGCAACCAGCCGTGGCCGTGGGGTTGCTCACGTTGGGTCTGCTCGCCCCAGCGATCGTGGTCGCCGTCGACGGCGAGATCACCTCCGAAGGGCCTCTCACTCGAATCATCATCACGCCCGACCTGAACTGCCAGGTCGCGCATCAGGACGACGTCTCGTTCGAGTTCTTCGGCGGCGAATCCGGCGCGTGCGGCACGTTCCTCTCGCTGGGAGACACCCTCTACGGGCCGGCCTCCGTCCCTTCGGCAACGCTCCCCGGAGTCGTTGCCTGGACGCCGGTCAGCCAGTCACCGACCAGCGGCTCCGGGAGCGGCGGCGATCCATTCCGGATCGCGACCAGCGTGCAGGCGGCTGACTCCGGCATTCGCATCGATCAGACCGATTCATATCGGCTCGGCGAGGAGTCGTACCGGACGGATGTGCGGATCACGAACAGCGGCGGCACCGAGCAGCGGGCAATCCTGTATCGGGCAGGGGATTGCTACCTCCAGGACTCGGACGCCGGATTCGGCCGGGTGGACCAGCGCGCGCCGGCCTGCGTGATCTCGCTCGCCCGCGATGCGCGCATCGAGCAGTGGCTGCCGCTTACCGCGGGAAGCAGGTACTTCGAGGGCGAGTACTCCGACGTCTGGGAGCGCGTTAGCTCCCAGCAGAGCTTCCCCGACCAGTGTCTCTGCGATCAGGCGGTTGACAACGGCGCGGGGCTGAGCTGGGAGGTGACCGTTCCGGCGGGCGCCAGCGTCGACGTGTCGCACCTCACCTTCTTCTCGCCGGAGGGCCTCCAGGCAGGGACGACCTTCCGCGACGCGGTCCCAGGCCCCGGCGACATCAACCTCGACCCGGTGGTGATCGCGTCCAGCGCGGCGATCGCTGCGGGCGTCGTGCTGTTCGTCCCCTTCCCGGCCGCTTTGTTCAACAGCACGCTCGAGGAGAACTACGCGGAGGTCATGGCCACGGTCGGCCGCTTCCGCGCCTGGTTCGGGCAACTCTTCGCTGGCCTCCTTGCGCGTGGGCGACGCGCGGTCTCCGACACACGTGCTCGGCGGGCGGGCGCCGAGCACGCTCATGCCGCGCCTGCTTCCAGCCCGACATCTGAGATCGCAACTACCGGTGGCGGTGCCGGTACGCGCTTCCGCCTCGACGAAGCCTTCTGGAAGTCGCCGCTGGGGATCCTCGTCTTCCTACTGGTGAGCGCCCTGCTCTACGGCCTCCTGGATCCGACCTTCGGGATCGACAACGTGTCGCTGGCGACCTTCCTGGGCCTTGCGCTGGGCATGGGGGCGATGCTCCTGGCCTTCGGCGTCCCCATGTTCATCGGCGGGCGCGGTCACGGGCTGAGCGCGCGCGCCCTGCCCGGGACATTGCTGGTTGCAGCCGGCTGCGTGCTCATCAGCCGCCTGGCCGACTTCCAGCCCGGTTACCTGTACGGGCTGATCATCGGCTTCACCTTCGCACGGCCATTGGCCAAGGCCGAAGCCGGCAAGCTCGACGCGGTGGCGGCGGCCTGCGCCCTGGGCCTCGCCATCATGTCCTGGATCCTGCTGCCGGTGGTCCGCGGGGCTGCCGAGGCAGGCGACCAGGCATTCACCGCGGCGATGCTCGAGACGGCGTTCGCGACCGTCGTGGTGGCTGGCCTGGAGGCGGCCGCCATCGCGATGGTGCCAATGCGATTCCTGCCTGGCGAGCGTGTCCGCAGCTGGAGCCAGCGTGCGTGGGCAGCACTGCTCGGCGTGGCGGCCTTCGGCTTCTGCCACCTGCTGTTGAACCCGAGCTCCGGCTACCTGGCCGATACCTCCCAGACGTCGCTGTTCACCGTCATCTGGCTGCTGGTGGCGTTCGGCGGCGGATCGGTGCTGTTCTGGGCATACTTCCGATTCCGGCCGAGTCGCGCGCAGCAGGAGGCGTCGCCGCCTAGCCCCTGAGAGTCGCCAGCGCCTTCTCCAGCCGGGCGGCGCGCGTCTCCGGCTTCTTCGCCTCTGAGATGGGTGCGGCCAGGTCCCGCCGGCGGCTGAACGAGAGCGCATCGAATCGTTCGCGCAGCGCGGGCTCCCCTGCGAAGGCCGCCTCCAGCTCAGCCGGAATCTCCAGGACCCGCGGTGAGTCATCGCGCGTGAGCTCGAGCTGGACCTCATCGCCGATTTCGACGCCGGCGGCTTCACGCGATGCCTTGTGGATGCCGACGTACAGCCCGCCGCGGTAGGGCATGGTGCTGGTTCGGATCGGCGTGCCGTTGAGCGAGCCGGTCACGCGCATCTGCTTCAGCCCGCCCAGCTGGGCACCGATGTCCGGCGGGATCCGCGCCGCAGCGCCGCCGCCAACGGCCGCCTCGATCGTCGTTATGAAGCGATGGGTCATCAAATCGAGAATACATCTCCAATCCTTGCCCTAAGCGAGCGGTAAGCGGCGGAACTCAAGATGCGTCGGTGCGTGATCTTGAGTTGGGCAGGATGCTGAGGGCGCTGCGAAGGCGACGTGGTTGGCGTCAGGCGGACTGCGCGGCGCGGGCGAGGCTGCATCGGTCAACCTGGTCGCTCATGGAACGGGGGCATCTGGATCGTCTATCGCTGGCGACAATCCGACGCTGCCTGGCCGTCCTGGAGGTTCGGCTCGACCTCGTACCGACCTGGCGAGGAGCTGCCTTGGACCGTCTGCTCGACGAACGGCATGCCGCGCTCCAGTCCACGTGGAAGGCGCGACTCGAGCGCTGGGGCTGGCAGGTCTGGGTCGAAGTCAGCTTCAACCGATTCGGCGATCGCGGCCGAATCGACCTTCTAGCGTGGCATCCGACGCATCGGATCCTGCTGGTGGTCGAGGTCAAGACGGAGATCGCCGACGCCCAGGCACTCCTCGGCGGGATCGACGTGAAGGTGCGAGTAGCACCGCATCTATCCGGATCGCTTGGACTCAGCGCGCCGCGAGCAGTAGTGCCCCTGTTGCTCGTGTCCGAGGGCACGACCGAGCGTGGCCGCATTCGGCGACTGGAACCCCTCTTCAGTCGGTTTACGCAGCGCGGTCGTCAGGCTGGTGCCTGGCTTCGCCGCCCCGATGCGCGGGTTGCGACTGGCCTCCTCATCTTCACCGAGTCACCATTTGCGAATGGGAGAAGCGT
>DASSCW010000065.1:0-5417 GCA_035697465.1 Candidatus Limnocylindria bacterium
GGAGGCGAGCATGTTCTGCGTCACCATTTGCCCGGTCAGGATCGAGACACCCGACACGCGGCCGAGCACCTCGTCGATGCGGGTGAGGGCCGAGTCGTTGGTCGCGTCGGCCACCACGCTCCGCATGGCGACGTCCCCCTCCTCGATCGGCTTGCGGCTCGGGATGTCACGTACCGCCACAACGACCTCGCGCATGACCACGTCGGTGCTCTTCGTGAGCACGCTGGCCTGGAGGGCGACGAACACGATGCCCGCCACCATCAGCGCCATCAACACCCCAACGAAGATGTAGACCTTGGATCGCTTGCTGTTCTTGTCCGAGTACTCGAGTTCCACGACGGTTGTCTCCTTGGGTTACCAGGGCCGCAGTCGCGCACGCTGTGCGCGACGGAGGTTGCTGTCGTCCTGATCGGCGTAGACGCCGGTCACGGCTTTTCCGAAGATGGAGTTGGAAGTGATGTCGGTGACCTGGAACACCGCGAAACCGATGACGTCCACGTAGCTTCCGCCGCTGGCGGTGGTCGCCACCGTAAAGGTCACCGGCTGGATATGGACCACTGGCTGACCGTCGCCGTTCGTGCCGTAGCCGCGAACGTTGAAGCGGTAGCAGCCGGGCGCCAGGCCGACGCTGTTGATCGTCAGCGTCGAGAGCGCGCCGTTGCCCGAGGAAGTGGGCATCAGCGCAGTCGCGCTCAGGGTCAGCTGGCCCGCTCCGATGGTCGCCGCCACGTAGGAGCAGTCCGTGAATGATCCGGCGTCGATGCCAAGCGTCACGGCGCTGCCGGTGGCGCCCCACCTCGTGGCGGCGGCGCTGGTGGTCGAGACGTAGAGCGGGATGCTGGCAGAGCCGCCGATGGCAGCGATGGTCGCGCTGGTGGTGGAGTTCGTCAGGCTGAAGTCACGGACCGCGCCGCCGACGTTGACGGGGACGGGCGACCGCCGAGTCTGGAAGTACGGGTTGCCGGAGTGACCCTCCAGCCACGCGGTATAGATGCCCGCCGGCACCGTGTTCGTCTGGATGTTGCTCATGCTCACCGTGGTGCCGCTCTTGTTGGGGATGAACACGTTCGTCGACCAGGTCGGCTCGTTCATATCTCCAGCGGCGGGTGGGCTGATCGGCGGATCCGGCACGATGTCCCACTCGGGATGCCCGATGGCGGTCGCATCCACGTCCCCGTGCAGGTGCAGCGTCACGGTGCTGTTGAACTCGTCGTTGCGCGAGACGGTGAAGTTCGGGCCGTTCACCGGGCTGCCGGTAGTGGAGGCAACCGTGATCGCGCTCGGCGGGCTGATCGCGAAGTCCGGGATCTGCATGACCGTGCCGTTGTAGACGGCCAGCAGCAGGCGGTCGCCGATGTCGAACACGTCCTCGAAGTTGCCAACCACCATTGGGCTGTCGTTGCCCAGCAGCACGGCGACCTGGTCGTTGGGGTCCGCCGGGGAGGTGACCGGCGGGAACATCGGGCCCGGATAGCCGGTCAGCAGGTACTCACCCTCCTTGTCCTTGAGGGTGCTCTCCGTGATGCCGGCGTCGACTCCGTTGTAGTAGATGCGCGACGTCGTCGACTGGAAGTTGCGCACGTCGAGCGCCACGAAGCCACGGAAGGAGCTCTCGTTCGACGCCTTGGCGCCGGGCCCGTAGAGCTCGAACGCAGGACCGGGGTCGAGCTCGCTGGCCGGAGTGCGCCCGTCGTAGCCGAGCACGCTGAAGGTGTCGACCGCGCCGTTGGCACTGGTTCCGGACGTCGCCAGGAAATCGGTGAAGCCGGCTCCCGGCCCCGGGGCGGCGACGTAGCGGCGCGCCACGATCGGAATGGCCGGCCCGCCCTGCAGCTGGCACTTGGCACGCGCCCCGGTTTGAAGGGTGGGGATGCCAACCACCCGCGCCAGGCTCGTGTCGATGGTGGACCAGATGGCGACCCGCACGGTCGTGCCGCTGATCAGGATGCCGCTTACGAGGTAAGCCGGGTCGCCGGCATGGCCGTCCTGGTAGACGCGGGATGTGTCGGCGGCAATCTGCGCATTGGCGCCGGCCGGCGAACGCTCGATATTGATGCGAGCCACGTTGCGGCCGGCCGAGGCCGCAGCAGCGTCGGATGCGCCCTCGATGAGGGCATGGCAGGCGGCCAGCGCGGCCGCATCCGCCGCGGTCTGGATGTGGCGCTGCTCCGCGTTCTGGCGGCCAACATCGATCGCCAGCCCGGCGAAGCCGAGCAGGACGACCAGCAGGATGGCGAAGATGACCAGCACCTGCCCGCGCACGGCGCCCGCCATCAGTTGACCACCATGGTGGCGGTGGCCGTCTGGACGAAGCGGCCGTTCACATCGGTCCCGATCAGCCCGCCGATGAACGGCACGATGACGTCGGACCGGTACGTCAGCGTGATGCGGACCAGGCAGCCCTGACGGGTGTCCGGGAGGCACGTCGTATCCGGATCCGTGCCATCCGGGCATTCACCGTCGGGGGTGATGACGTGGTCGCAGTAGGTGATGGTGAGGTCGCCGTTCGTCTGCCCGTCGCCCGAGGGAGTCGGACACGCTCCGGTGCCATTGAGCGTGACGGTGAAATGCGGCGTCGACGTGCTGAGGAATCCGAAGGCCTGCTGGGCCGCCTCTACGGCCTCGCCACAGCGCTGCGCGTCGTTCCAGGCCTTGGTATGCGAGTCGTCGTAGATGTAGATCGTCGCGGCGCGTGCCGACTCGCGGGCGGAGTTGGTGAGCGTCACGCTCGCGCCGAACAGCAGCCCGAACTGGATGATGCCCACGATCAGCAGGAGCACGGGCAGCAGGACCGCGGCGAACTCGACCAGCGCCTGTCCCCGCGGGGGAGACGCGAGCCGCGTCCGCATGCGACGCCACGGCGCCCTTCGCCGCGCGGGCAGCAGCAATCGTCCGGCCCCAGGCTGGGCCGGACGAGCGCGCCGTATGCGAGGCAGAGCACGCCGAGGCATCACCGCCAATGTAGGAAGCGACGCCCATCGGTCCTATAGGCCGCTCGGGTACTCCGGAATCGGTACCGATGGAGGTTTCGGTAGAATCTGGGTACCCCCGTTACGCTCCCGCCCACCGCCGAGGTCTCTCTTCCGCCATGCCCGACCTGAAGGTCAGCGCCCCGTATGAGCCGACCGGCGACCAGCCCCAGGCGATCGCCGACCTGGCCGCTGGCCTTGATGCCGGCCTGCGGCACCAGGTGCTGTTGGGCGCCACCGGCACGGGCAAGACCTACACCGCGGCCAAGGTGATCGAGGCGGTCCAGAAGCCGACCCTGGTGATGGCGCACAACAAGACGCTGGCGGCCCAGCTCTACCAGGAGTTCAAGGAGTTCTTCCCGGACAACGCGGTCGAGTACTTCGTCAGCTACTACGACTACTTCCAGCCGGAGGCCTACCTGCCCCGGTCCGATACGTACATCGAGAAGGATTCGTCCCGGAACGACGAGATCGACCGGCTGCGGCACAACGCCACTCGCGCCCTGTTCGAGCGACGCGACGTGATCATCGTGGCCTCGGTGTCGTGCATCTACGGCATCGGGGCGCCCATCGACTACGGCGCCACCGTGCTCAACCTCAAGGTAGGCGGCCACTACCGACGCGACGGGGTGCTGCGCCACCTGGTGGACCTGCAGTACCAGCGCAACGACGCGCAGCTCACCCGCTCGAAGTTCCGGGTGCGCGGCGACGTCCTGGAGTTCGCGCCGGTGTCAGGGGATTACATCGTGCGGGTCGACTTCTTCGGCGACGAGATCGAGCGGATCGTCGAGGTCGACGACCTCACCGGGGAGGTGCTGGCCGAGCGCCCGGACGTGAACATCTATCCGGCCACCCACTACGTCACACCGCGCGACAAGCTGCTGAAGGCGATCGACGAGATCGACGCCGAAATGGAGGAGCGCGTCGGCCAGCTGCGCGTCGAGGGTCGCGACCTGGAGGCGGCGCGGCTGCAGCAGCGCACCCAGTTCGACCTGGAGATGATGCGCGAGGTGGGCTTCTGCTCGGGCATCGAGAACTACTCCCGCCACCTGGCGGGGCGCGAAGCAGGCTCACGGCCGTGGACCCTGATCGACTACTTCCCCACGGACTACCTGCTGATCATGGACGAGAGCCACATCTCGGTCCCGCAGGTCCACGGCATGTACAAGAACGACCGGACCCGCAAGGAGATCCTGGTCGACTTCGGCTTCCGGCTGCCCTCCGCGCTCGATAACCGGCCCCTCACCTTCGAGGAGTTCGAGGACCACATGAACCAGGTGGTCTACATGAGCGCCACGCCCGGTCCGTACGAGACGGAACGCGCGGAGCGCGTCGCCGAGCAGTTCATCCGGCCGACCGGGGTGGTGGATCCACAGATCAGCGTGCGACCGACCGGCGGCCAGATCGACGACCTGATCAATGAGATTCGCGACACGGTCGGGCGCGGCGAGCGCGTCCTGGTCACCACCCTCACCAAGAAGATGGCGGAGGACCTTGCCGACTACCTGGCCGAGCTGGGCGTGAAGGTCCAGTGGTTGCACAGCGAGGTCGACACGCTCGAGCGGATCGAGATCCTGCGTGACCTGCGCCTGGGCGTTTACGACGTGCTGGTCGGGATCAACCTGCTGCGGGAAGGCCTGGACCTGCCCGAGGTGACGTTGGTCGCCATCCTGGACGCGGACAAGGAAGGCTTCCTGCGCTCCGGCGGGTCGCTCATCCAGGTCATCGGGCGGGCGGCGCGTAACATCGGCGGCCGCGTGATCATGTATGCCGATCGGGTCACCGACTCGATGCAGAAGGCGATCGACGAGACTGATCGGCGCCGCGCCAAGCAGGTCGCCTACAACGCCGAGCACGGCATCGTGCCCGAGACGATCATCAAGGAGATCCGCGACATCCACGAAAGCCTGCGCCGCGTGGCTGAGGAGCGCGCCGAGCTGCAGGTCGCCGGCAAGGAGCCGGAAGAGCTGGCCGAGATGGTCGGGCGGCTGGAGGCACAGATGAAGGAAGCGGCCCGCAACCTGGAGTTCGAGCGTGCCGCCGCGATGCGCGACGAGATCCTGCAACTGCGGCGCCTGCGCGAAGAGCTGGCCGCCGCACCCGGCAGCATCCCGGCCGAGGTCTACGCCGCCGCGGCGGAGGCGAGCGATGGAGGCGGCCCCCGGCGGGGGAGCGAGGCGAGCCGCGTCTTCAGCACCGCCACCACGCCGAACGTCATCGCCGCGGGCTCGCGCCGCCGTCCGCCGCGACGCAGGCGCCCGTGATTGGTACCGAGGTGGAGCCTGCCTGATGGCCGGCACGATGCCGCACGCCATCTTCATCGAGCCGGAGGTGGACGGGCCTGGCACCTTCGCCGCCTATGCCGCCGAGCTGCCGGGCTGCGCGGTGTTCGCCGCGTCTGACGACGAAGCCGCGGGGCGCATGCCCCAGCGCGTGAACGAGTTCACC
>DASSCW010000066.1:0-15952 GCA_035697465.1 Candidatus Limnocylindria bacterium
TACCTACGTGCACCGCGTGGGCCGCACCGCCCGCGCCGGCAAGGAGGGGACGGCGATCACCTTCGTGGGGGAGTGGGACCTCGATCCCTGGGAGGGGATCCGCAAGGAGGTCGGCGTCGAGGTGGAGGAGGGCCAGCTCGACCTGTACGGCCCGGGCGACGCCTGAGCCGATGCTGAACGGAACGGCCCCACCCGTCGTACCTTAGGAGGACGATGAGCGTCGACCAGGTGACCCTTCCGCAGAAGCCCACGCCCTCCGACGCGGTGGTGCAGAGCATCGAGTGGATGTTCGAGCCCGCGTGGAAGGGCGAGCGGCTCATCGCGCGCTTTCGAGAAGGCCGCGTGACGCTGACCGACGCCGCCGGAGAGCCAGTCGCCGATGAGCTCGCGGAGGCGGCCGAGGTGCTCGAGCCGGTGATCGACGCCGATGAGGCACTGCTCGACGGCATCTGGACCAACATGCCGTTCGTCGGCGAGGGGAGCGCCGCGCGTCACCTGGCGGACGCGATCGCCGAGGAAGGGCTCACCGACGAGCTGCCGGACCCGATCGAGAACGAGCCGCGCCGCGCGTTCGTGGCGGTCGACCTGGTGGAGCTCGACGGGCAGCCGCTGCACGACGTGCCCTACATGGAACGGCGACGGCTGCTGGCCTCGGTGGTGGAGGAGAACGTCAGGGTTCGCATCAGCCCGGCCGTGCGCCTCCCGCTCCACAACTGGCTGCTCGGCTGGCGCGCGGCCGGCTTCGAGCACTACGTGGCCAAGCACGTCAACTCGCGCTATCGCCCCGGCGAGGTCAGCGAGGAGTGGCTCCAGATCTCGACCGCGGAGCGGCGAGGCCCTTCGCCGGTGGGACGACTGTTCGGACAGCGCCCCAAGAAGGTGCTGCACATCGAGGACGACGGGAACCCGAACGTGGAGCGCAAGCCCAGCCCTTAGCCGCGCGACTGGCACATGGCGACTTGCCGGATGCGAATCCCCGAAGCGTTAAGCAGCTCGACGACCGCCCGAAACCTCCTATGGCGTTGCCGCTGAGCGTGGCGATGTCCCCGGCGCGTTCCACCACGCGGCACCAGCCCACTTAACGCGACTGCCAGTCGCGTTTCGCAAGTCAGGGCCACACGCGCCCACGATCAGGTCGGTGCCGCGCCGCGTGCTACGCTTGAGCACCCGAGCGAGCACGCCAGACGACGCTCCAGGCGGCCTGCACTGACCTCGAACTTGTCCGCACCTCCTGCGACGGCGCTCGACGAGAAGGGCATCGCCGAGGTCCGCAGGGTAGGCAGCGCCGACCTCATGGTCGGCATCCCGAGCTTCGGCAACGCAGAGACGATCGGCTACGTCGTGCGCGCGGCCACTGCCGGCATGGTCCAGTACTTCCCGGACATGAAGCCGATCCTGGTCAACAGCGACGGCGGCTCCCCTGACGACACGCCGCGGGTGGCGGTCAGCACCGAGAGCCCTGACTACATCGAGAAGATCATCCTCATCAGCCCTCGCCACAAGCTCCAGCGCATCAGCGTCACCTACCAGGGAACCAGCGGCAAGGGGACGGCGGTGCGCGCCCTCTTCGAGATCGCGCGCGAGCTGAAGGTCAAGGCCATGGTCATGGTCGACTCGGACCTGCGCAGCATCGTTCCGGAATGGGTTGAGCTGCTGGCCGGACCGATTCTGAAGGGCGGCTACGACTACGTCACGCCCCTCTACGCGCGGTACAAGTACGACGGCACCATCACCAACAACATCGCCTACCCACTGACCCGCGCGCTGTACGGCGCGCGCATCCGGCAGCCCATCGGCGGCGACTTCGGCGTGAGCGGCGACCTTGTGCAGCGCTACCTGGAGCTCGACACCTTCGACGACCTCACCGCGCGCTTCGGGATCGATATCTGGATGACGCACTCCGCCATCAACGAGGGGTTCGCGGTCTGCCAGGCACGGCTGGGGGCCAAGATCCACGATGCCAAGGATCCAGGGTCCGATTTGGGGCCGATGTTCCGGCAGGTGGTCGGCACCCTCTTTCGGCTGGCGGGCGCCTATGAGGACCGATGGCTCCGGGTCCGCGGCTCGCACGCCATCCCCGAGTACGGCTTCGAGCGGGTGATCGCGCCCGAGGTGATCGACGTCAACCACGCGAAGCTGATCGACAACTTCGAGAGCGCCCGGCTGGCGCAACGCGGTGTCTGGAGCACGATGCTCGCCGCGGAGCAGTTGGAGCGCGTGATGGCGACGGACGTGCCGGCGGACCCCGCCAGCTTCCACTTCCCCTCCGAGCTGTGGATCCGCTGCCTCTACGACACGATGGTGGCGTTCCACATCCCCGGCGCCGATCGCGAGCAGCTGCTGGCCGCGCTGACGCCGCTCTACTTCGCGCGCACCGCCGGCTTCATCGCCGAGACGCTCGAGATGACGACCGACCAGGCCGAGCGGGTGATCGACGCCCAGGCTCGCACGTTCGAGGAGCTCAAGCCCTACCTGGTCGGTCGCTGGAAAGAGATGCGCGCGGCCAGCGCCTCGGAGAGCTGATGGCGGCCCGTCGTCGCACGCCATATCGCATCCTGCTGCCGCTCGCGAATCCGAGGACGGCGCGCGACCTGGTCCGCATCGGATCGGGCGTCAGCAACGGACGCCCCACCGAGATCACTGCGCTCGGCATCGTGGAGGTGCCGGAGGGCGTCTCGCTGTCGGAGGGCGCCACCCAGGCCCGCACCTCGCGTCGGCTGCTGCAGCGGGTACTGGACTTCGGCGACGAGGAGGGCGTCGAGATCCGGACCATGGTCCGGATCGGGCGAAAGGCGTCGGACGGCGTCATCGAGGCTGTCGGCGAGGAGGGGACCGACCTCGTCATCTTTGGCTGGGGCGGCCCGCCCTCAGCCGCCATGGCGGCGCGGGCGGAGGCCGAACGCGGCCCCGACGCCCGCACGCCGGCCGTCTTCTCGCCCACCATCGACGCGGTGGTCCGCGAGTCGCCGTGCGACATCGCGGTCGTCAAGCAGCGCGGCGTTGACGAGGTTCGCTCGATCCTGGTGCCGGTTCGCGGCGGACCGCACGCCGAGCTGGCAATGCGCCTCGCTCGCGACCTCGGCAAGCGCTTCGGCGCCCAGGTGGCGGTGCTGCACGTGGTGCCGAAGGGAATCGGGACGCGCGCCCGCCAGCGCGAGCAGGAGGCGCTGGATCGCTTCGTCGCCGAGCATGGTGGCTCGAAGCGCGTGCTTGGCCTCCTGCGCGAGGCGACGTCGGTGCGCACCGCCATCATCCGCGAGGCCGCACAGCACGATCTGGTGGTGATGGGCGCATCGGCCCAACCCTCGAACGCGGCCCCTGATGGGCGCTTCCTGTTCGGGACCGTGGCGGACACGGTTGCCTCCAAGGCCAAGCCGACCGTGATCGTGGTCAAGACCAAGCAGAAGCTGGGAATGGCGACCTTCGATGAGCTGCGATCCGCCGAAGGCACGCTGGCCGCGGCCGATGCGTACGTCGAGCACAGCCGCGCGCTGCCGACCATCGTCGACCGCTGGTTCGCCGAGAACACCTGGCACGCGTCGGAGTTCCGCGACATCCGTCGGCTGGTGGAGCTGAAGGAGAAGCGGGGGCTGACGGTGAGCGTCGGGCTGCCGGCGCTCAACGAGGAAAAGACGATCGGCCTGGTCATCAAGCGCGTCCGCGCCGCGCTGATGGAGCGCATGCCGCTGATCGACCAGATGGTGGTGATCGACTCGGACTCCGAGGATCGGACCTTCGAGATCGCATCGGAGCTGGGCGTGCCGGTCTTCCGGCACCGCGAGATCCTGCCGGAGCTCGGCAACTTCACCGGCAAGGGCGAGGCCCTCTGGAAGAGCCTGCACGTGCTCGACGGCGACATCGTGGCCTGGATCGACACCGACATCAGCAACATCCAGCCGCGCTTCGTCTACGGCCTGCTGGGGCCGCTGCTCCGCGAACCACGCGTGCACTACGTCAAGGGCTTCTACCAGCGGCCGATCCGCGAGGGCGACAAGCTGATCTCGGAGGGCGGCGGCCGAGTCACCGAGCTGATGGCGCGGCCCCTGATCAACCTCTTCTTCCCCGAGCTGTCGGGCATCATCCAGCCGCTGGCCGGGGAGTACGCGGGTCGCCGCGCGCTGCTCGAGTCGGTGCCGTTCTACACCGGCTACAGCGTCGAGATCGGCCTGCTGATCGACATCCTTGACTCGGCGGGATTGTCGGCCATCGGCCAGGTGGACCTGGAACGTCGGATCCACCGCAACCAGCCGCTCGGCAACCTGTCGCAGATGTCGTACGTGATCCTGCAGGGCGCCATTCGCAAGCTGGAGGAGCGCCACCGCATCGAGCTGCTGACCGAGGTGGGGCGCGGCATGAAGCTGATCAACCAGGAGAAGGACCGATTCAACCTCGAGGTTCGCGAGATCGGCGATGCCCTGCGCCCGCCGATGCGGACGGTCCCGGCCTACCAGGAGCGGCGGCGCGCTCTGAAGTCGCGATAGGGCAACGCCGGGGATTCGCCGGGGATTCGAAGCCGGCGCATATGCGGCAGCTGCCTGTAACGTCGGGCCGGGCAGGGTCACTCGACGTCTCATGCACTGGCTGCCTGCCACGTCGCTGCGCCACCCTATCCGACGATCATCCCATTCGCGACGTGCATGGATGACGGCCCAACGCATGGGCCGCGACTCCTCCGCCGATATTGCAGTCGCGTGGGGCATATCCCGGCGGGCGAGCCTCTGCTCGCTGCGCAGGGATGCGAGATTTCTAGGCGGCGGCGACCGGCCATGATGGCGAACGGCCGGAAGCATTGATGCCACCGCGTGCGAGGGCGCGGCAGCCGGGCGACCAAGCAGATAGCCCCGGCCGAACACGACGCCCAGGCGGCGGAGGAGGCCATTCGGCACGTGTGCGGACGCGGTGGTGCGGTCCGGTTCGGTCCGGCAGCCACGTCCCTGTTGCGGGGGTGCACCCTATCATCGGCGGGTGAGCGCTCGGCAGATCACGGTCGTGATCGCCCCGGACTCCTTCGGCGGCGCCCTTGGTGCTGCCGCGGTGGCCGATGCGATCGCCGCCGGATGGCAACGAGTGCGGTCCGGCGACACCATCCTCCGGGCACCAATGGCCGATGGTGGCGAGGGGACCCTCGACGCGGTTGCCGTGGCCCTCGGGGAACGCGTCGAGCGACACACTGTGGCCACCGTCGATGCGCTCGGCCGGCCGATCGAGGCTGACTGGCTCCAGCTGGAGGACGGCGAGGCCTTCGTCGAGATGGCCGCTGCCTCGGGGCTGGCGCGGCTGGCGGCGGACGAGCGCACTCCGGAGTCCGCCCGGCGCGCCTCGACGCGCGGCACCGGCGACCTGCTCAGGGCGGCGCTGGACTCGGGCGCGGAGCGGATCACCCTCGGCCTTGGCGGCAGCGCCACGACGGATGGCGGCAGCGGGCTGCTGAGCGCCCTTGGGCTGCGCATCCTCGACGATGAGGGCAGGGAGCTGCCCGATGGCGGCGCCTCCCTCGCTCGGCTCGCGGCGATCGAGGTGGACGGGCTCGATCGACGGCTGCGGAAGGTCCGCCTGACCGTCGCGTCGGACGTCACCAATCCGCTCTGCGGCCCCATGGGAGCCGCAGCCACCTACGGTCCGCAGAAGGGCGCGGATCCGGCCGCGGTCGAGGAGCTCGATGCCGCGCTCAAGGCGTGGGGGAGCGCGATCGAGCGTGCCACGGGCCGAGTCGTGGCCGACCTGCCGGGCGCCGGGGCCGCCGGCGGCACGACGGCCGGCCTCATCGGTTTCGCGGGCGCGCTCGTCCGCCCGGGGGCGGAGGTCGTGGCCGAGCTTATCGGCTTGGCGGACGCGCTCGATCAGGCAGACCTGGTGATCACGGGCGAAGGCCGGGCGGACGAGCAGACCCTGTCCGGCAAGGCGGCGATGGGCGTGGCCGCCCTGGCTCGCAGCCGCAATGCCCCGGTCGTGCTGCTGTGCGGCGGCCTGGGCCCCGGCGCGGCAGCGCTCGAGGCCGCCGGCCCGTTCGCCGTCGTGCAACCGATCGGCGATCGGCCGCTCACGCTGGCGGAGGCGATGGCCGACACGGAGCGGCTGCTGGCCAATGCCGCGGAGCGCGTGGCGCGGACGATCGAGGTCGGGATGGACCTGGGCGAGCGCTCCGAATGACGGCAGTGGCCGCGACCGGCGCCAAGGTCAAGGCCAAGCGGAAGGGCGGTCGCCGTGGCCCAAGCCCGCAGAAGCGGGCGGCCGACCGGAAGAAGCGGCGTGTCCTGGCGGAGGTGGTGCTCGACCGGCTGGGCGAGCGCTACCAGCACCCGACCTGGGCAGGGCCGCGGCTCGACCCGGTCAGCGAGCTGGTGCTGACCATCCTCTCGCAGAACACCGCTGACACGAACTCGTTCCGCGCCTTCACGGCGCTCCGGCTGCGCTATGTAACGTGGGACGAGGTGCTGCAGGCGCCGACCGACGAGCTGGTGGGCGTGATCCGTCCCGGCGGGCTGGCGCCGACCAAGGCGCCGCGCATCCAGCACGTCCTGGCGGAGGTGCATGCCGCCACGGACGGTCGGTGGGACCTCTCGTTTCTCGGCACGCAGCCGCTGACCGAGGCGCGCGACTGGCTCGTATCGCTGACCGGCATCGGGCGAAAGACGGCCTCGATCATCCTGCTGTTCGGCTTCGGGCGACCGGCGGTGCCGGTCGATACGCACGTCCACCGCGTCGCCACCAGGTTGGGTATGCTGCCCCCGCGCACCCCGCTCGATCGCGCCCACGATCTCCTGGAGGAGGTGCTGCAGCCCGAGGAGATGTACCCGTTCCACGTCGAGCTTATTCGCCACGGCCGCGATACCTGCCGGGCGCCGCGCCCCATCTGCGGCCTGTGCCCGCTGACGGACGTGTGCGCGTACTACGCGCTGGCGTCGCGGGGCAAGGCGCCGATGGCTCCGGTGCCGCGCAGGCGTCCGGGCGAAGAAGGACCGGCGCGCTACCACGACGAGCTGATCCACGGCTGGGCGCCCCCCGAGGCTCCGAAGGAGTCAGTTGCGCCGCCAGCACAGCGCACGCAGTGACGGGAGAAACATGACGGGCTCTCAGGCGGCGCGTCCCGCGCCGAACCGCTGGCCGCTGGTGGCCGGCGTCGTGGCGCTCGGCGTCGTGGCAGCGGTAGTGGCCTTCGTACTGCTGCGTCCTAACACGCAGAACTCGGGCGCCGGTCCGACTCCATCGCCGACGGCCACGCTGGAGCCGACGCCCACGCCAACCCTGAACCCGGACCTGCTCGGCAACCGGCTGACCGTCCTGCTGCTCGGCCTGGACACGAACCAGACCCGGCGCGACCGCGGCAGGGGCATCAACGCCGACACGATCATGCTGGCCAGCATCAATGCCGACCAATCCGAGATCACCCTCATCAGCATCCCGCGCGATACGGTGGACGTGCCATTGCCGGATGGGACGACCTGGATGCAGAAGATCAATGCCATCTTCAGTGTCAACGGACCGCAGGGGATGGTCGACGCCGTGGAGAGCCTGCTGCAGATCGAGATCGACGCGTACGTGCAAGTCGACATGGGTGACCACGAGCTGCTCGTCGACGCCGTGGGCGGCGTGGAGGTCAATCCCCAGGCGCCGCTGGTCGACGAGCACCTCGACCTGGACATGCCGGCCGGCCGCCAAACGATCGACGGCGAGACCGCGACCGACTACGTCCGAACGCGCTTCGACACCGACTACTCCCGCGCCGCGCGCCAGCAGGAAGTGATCCTGTACCTCGTCTCTCGGCTGGTGGATCCGGAAACCGATATCGACATCCCGCAGCTGCTCGACGGCCTCTTCTCATTCGAGACCGATCTGCCGCTCGACCAGATGCCGACCCTGATCGAGATTGCGAAGCGCGCTCAGACCGCCAACGTGACCGATCAGGTCTTCAACCCGCAGGACGGCTTCATCGTCGACGAGGGCGACTTCGGCGACGGCCGGGGCTACATCCTCATCCCGAACATCGAGGCGATGCGCGCCTTCGCAGCGGAGCACCTCGCCGACTAGGCTCAGTGCTCGACGGCGCGCTCCATGGTCTTCGCTTCCTCGATCCAGTCAGCGACCATCGTCTCGGTTGGGATGCGACGCGTCGTGTTGCGCGCCATGTCCAGCTCCCCCATCGTCTCCGCCAGGTTCTTTGCGCTGCGCTGCGCAAGCTCCGCAGGTGAGTCGACGCCTGCGGCCTCGAGCATGTCCGAGAACTCCGAGCCGACGCCCTTGATGCGCATCAGGTCGACGTGGTTCGCCCACTCCAGGAGCATCCCCTCGTTGATCCCGGTCTCGATGGCGATCGCCACTCGCTCCGACTTCTTGCCGCCACGCGCCAGGAGATCCTCCGTCGTGGTAATCCCCACGGCGCTCAGCTTCTCGGCGAACGCCGGCCCGATTCCTTCGACTTCCTCGATCTTCATCTCGATCCTCTCAATGCGCAGCCTGTCGGCCGCCTTCTAAATGGACGTCTAGCCTACCGGTCGTCGACTGCCGTCACCAGAGGCGCGTGCTGGTATCGGTCCGGACCCGCTGGTAGAATCCGGCCTCGCCTCGGCCGCCCTCGCGCGACGTATCGGGCCGAAGTAGCTCAGGGGTAGAGCAACGGTTTCGTAAACCGTCGGTCGTGGGTTCGAATCCCACCTTCGGCTCCAGCATTCACCACCAGGCGACTTCACCCCTCGCCGCGAGAGCGACCCGTCCAGATCGCCGCCTGTCGTGGGCTGATGCCTCACTTCCAGCGGCCGCGCGATCCCCTGTCCGCCTCGTATCACCACTCAGGGTCCCGTCTGGCGTGCGCAGCGCCGGGACTCCGCAGGCACTTCTGCCGCCGTCACGAGAACGGCTTGATCACCATGTCGAAGATCATCACCGGGACCCAGGCGATATCAATGGCCAGGACTGACAAGGTCCTGCGGTTCATGAACAGGTCCCGGATCTCAGCTGTGAGCGGACCATCCGGGGTTCGCTTGACCGCCTCGGCGAGGCGGAGCGGCCATATCCGGTTCTCGGTGACGCCGGTCAGCACGGCGATTACGAACGCCACGTATGCGATCACCAGCCATGGCGCGAGCAGATCGAACCCGAAGGCGAGAGCGGTGAGGCCACCGAAGATACCTCCCAGCATGTACATCACGAAGGTCACCGGCCCCAGACGCGAGTGGACCAGGGCCAGCCCTCGGATGTTCGCAACCTCCCCCGTCCGGTACGCCAGCCGCAAGAGCAGGAGCGGACCGTAAGAAATCGTGATCGCCGTGATGAAGAAGGTGATGTGCAGGAACAGGAGGATGTGCGGCATGGGCGTGTGGCCTCCTTGGGTTGGGGACGACCTGAGGCTGAACGCTCGCGGCTCCGAGTAAACGGCGCCGTCGGTCTGACGTCAAGAGCTTGCGACTGGGGACGTGTCGAGTGCGACCTTGTTGCCAGCGATGGCGACGCCAGTTCTAAGCGGAACTTCCCGTTCACGCTTCGCGGGTATGCCGCCGCGTGTCACCATGCCTCGGATGCCGATGGTTGTAGGACGTTGGGACGAGTCTCTGACGCCCTTGGTGACGCCCATACAGCCAAACCCCCGCGTCCGGCACACGGACTAGGTTGCATCAGGAGGCGCGGAAATGGTCTGGCGGGACCTCTTCCCCTGGCTCCTCTTTCTTCACGTGCTCGCAGCGATCGTGGCCATCGGGCCGAACTTCGCCTACTCCACCATCCGCTCAATGGGGCGGCAGGAGCCGCAGCACGCCAACTTCAGCACGCGCGTATCCCACGCGATCTCCGCGAGACTGGTGTACCCCATCGGCCTGGTGATCCCTGCTACGGGCATCGCCATGATCCTGATCCTGGGCATCGACCTGAGAAGCCGACCGTTCTGGTGGCTCGACGTGGCGATCGTGGCTTACGCGGGCGTCTACCTGTATTCGTTCTTCCTGCAGCGCCCCGTCATCGAACGGATCATCCAGTTGACGTCGTCGCCTCCGCCGCCCGATGCCACCTGGCCGCCCGCCGAACTGGTGGCGCTGGCTACGCGCGCACGGCGCGGTGGCACGGCAATGCTCGTTGTCCTGGTCATCGTCGTCCTGCTCATGGTCGTCAAGCCGCAGCTCTGACCGTCCCCGTTACCCTGCCCGTGTGATCGCGCAGCCGACCCGTGCTCGAGCGGGATTTGTCACCCTCTACGCCGCCGTTGGCGCCCTCTTCCCGTTCATCCCGATCTACTACGGCTCGCTGGGGATCTCCCTGGATGGCATCGGGCTGCTGGGAGCGCTATCCGCCGCCAGCGCGGCCGTCGGATCTCCGTTATGGGGCCTGGCAGCGGACCGCTTCGGCGCTTCCCGCGCGGTGCTGCCCGTCTCGGCGCTGGCGGCCGCGATCGCGGCCACGGCGCTGGCGCTGGTGGACCCGGTCATCCCGCTCGTCGTCGCGGTGGCGGCGCTCGGGTTCTGCATGGCGGGCGCAGCTCCGATCCTGGATGCCCGCGCCCTGGAAGCGGCCACCGGCGATCGCCATCGTTACGGCCAGCTCCGCGTCTGGGGATCGGCCTCCTTCATCCTTGGCGTGCTGGTGGTCGGCTGGCTGATCGACCTGACGCAGATCCGCGTGATGTTCGTGGTGCTCGTCGGCTCGCTGCTCGCCACGGCCATCGTCGGCGCGGGCTTTCGCGGGCGGGCCCTGGTGGATGAAGCGACGCCGCGACTGGCAGCGCTCCGCTCCGTCCTGCGCAGCCCTGGGCTGGGGCGCTTCCTGCTGGCCGCCCTGCTCGTGTGGAGCTCGTCGATGGCGATCAACGCTTTCTTCTCGATCCGCCTGTTGGAGATCGGCGCCGACGAGTCGGTGGTGGGCACGGCCTGGGCCATCGGTGCGCTGGTTGAGATCCCGCTCATGCTCGGCTACCCGTGGCTGGGTGCGCGCATCGGCCTCCAGCGGCTGATGCTGGCTGGCGCGGCCATCCTCCTGCTGCGGGCGGTGGCCGTCGCCACGCTACGCGATCCGCTGCTGGTGACGGCAACCATGGGCCTCCACGGCGCCGCGTTCGCCCTGGTCCTGGTCGGTGGCGTGGTCTACGTATCGCGCCTCGCACCGCCCGGCGCGGCAGCGACCGCGCAGGGTGTCCTGGGTGCCACCGTGTTCGGCCTGTCGGCCATCATCGGGCCGGGCCTTGGCGGTAGCCTGGCAGGGGCCTTCGGCCTGGAAGGGCTGTTCGCGATCGCCGCCGTCGGTTCCGCGGTCGCACTGCTGGCGCTGGCCTGGGCACTGCGTCCAGATTCATTAGCGGCGCTAACATCCGAGTGAACCGAGGCCGCCGCCGCGGGGTATGTGAGATGACGGTGCGTCGTCGGCAGCACGCCCACTGCCCGTGCCGTGCGCGCACGCCATCGGTCGGGACACGTCGGTCCCGCGAGCATGGGTGCGATACCGGAGTCGTGGGTCCAACCGTTTGCTGAGCTACGCCGTCCGCCGCCTGCTGTGGGTCATCCCGGTCCTGGTGGCGGCCTCCGCCATTGCCTTTACTGTCATGCACGCGGCCCCGGGCAGCCCGTGGAACCGCGAAGGCCGGCAGCTCGAGCCCTACATCGTCGAGCAGCTCAATCAGGAGCTCGGCCTCGACCAGCCGCTGCCGATGCAGTACCTCGCCTGGCTCGGCCGGATGCTGACAGGCGACATGGGGCTCTCGACGTCGGTGCAGCCGTTCCCGGTGGGCGAGGTCATCGGGCAGGCCATCTGGCCGTCCGCCCAGCTGGGACTGATGGCGTTCCTGCTGGCTGCGGTTATCGGGATCCCGCTGGGCGCGGTAGCTGCCCTGCGGCACAGGACGATCGTCGATTACGCGGCCACGGCGTTCGGCATGCTGGGCATGGTGGCGCCGGCGTTCGCCCTTGCCGCCTTCCTGCAGCTCTTCTTCGCCAGCTCGGTCTATCGCCCCGAGGACGGCCTCTTCGCGCCCGGTGGCTGGGAGGATGGGCCCCGCTCGTGGGCGCTGCCGACAATCGCGCTGGCCGGCCTGCCGATGGCGCAGTTCGCGCGCTACACCAAGGCGTCGATGCTCGACGTCCTGCACGCTGACTACGTGCGCACCGCGCACTCGAAGGGCCTGGACGAGGGGCGGATCGTCACCCACCACATGCTGCGCAACGCGCTCGTGCCGCTGGTGACCTTGATGGGCCCGATGCTCGCCATCCTGATCACCGGCTCGATCGTGGTGGAGCGGATCTTCGACATCCCGGGTCTCGGCAACCTCTATTGGAGCTCGATCCGGGTCCGCGACTACAGCATGGTGATGGGCATGACCGTCATCTACGCCAGCGCGGTCGCCATCATCAACGCGGCGGTCGACATCCTGTACGGGGTGATCGACCCGCGGATTCGCGACGGATCGGTCCGCTAGCCGATGGAGGACGCGCGCACCCGTCCGGCACTCGAGGCCCCGGCCAGCGAAACGCCAGCGCGAGGCTACTGGGCGGACGGCCTGTACCGGTTGCTCCACAGCCGGGCGGGGGTCGCCGGCCTGGTCATCGTCGGCTTGCTGGGGTTGCTGGCGATCGTCGGCCCGATGGTGGCGCCCTGGGATTATCGGGTGCAGGACATCCAGGCTGTCCGCGCCAACGAAGGGCCACTGCCTCCCCTCTCGCCCGGCCATCTGCTCGGCACCGACCGGCTGGGGCGTGACCTGTTCAGCCGCACGCTGGATGGTGCCCAGATCAGCATGACCGTGGCCCTCATCGCGCAGGTCGTGGTGGTGGGCATCGGCTTCCCGATCGGCGCCATCGCCGGCTGGCGAGGCGGCAGTACCGACACGCTCCTCATGCGCCTGACCGATGTCGTCTACGCGTTCCCGGAGCTGCTGTTCGTGATCATGTGCACCTCGGCGGTGGTGGACACGCCGTGGTTCCGGATGCTCAACGGCCTGCTGATCGTGTTCCTGGCGATCGGCGTTTCGGCGTGGGTGACGATGGCGCGCCTCGTCCGTGCCCAGGTGATGTCGCTCAAGCACCGCGAGTTCGTGGAGGCTGCGCGCGCGATCGGTGTCTCGGACCGGCGCATCCTGATCCGGCACGTGATGCCGAACGCGGTGAGCCCGGTGATCGTGGCGATCAGCATCGGCATCCCGGCCGCCGTGCTCCTGGAGTCGACGCTCTCGTTCCTGGGGCTGGGCGTGCAGGTGCCGCGCGCCTCGTGGGGGAGCCTGATCGCCGATGGCATCGAGTACGCGACACGCTGGCCGTGGCTCGTCATCCCGCCGATGGTCGCCCTGGTGATCGCCCTGGTCGGCTTCACGCTCCTGGGCGATGGCCTGCGCGATGCCTTCGATCCGCGTACCCGGCGTCGTTAGGGGTCCGGCGTGGCGCCGGCGTCAGCTGCGGATCCCCTTCTGGCCCAGTCAACGAAGTTCTGAGCCGGTCCTATCATCCGCCGATGGCGTCTGTTCCTCGCATCGTGCTCACCACCCACGGCCCGCAACAGGCCGCCCTGGAGGAGCCCACCTGGAAGACGTTCGGCCGTTACGTCGAGGCCGTGCGCGCGGCTGGGGGCGAGCCGATCCTGGTCGATCCACTCGCCGACTCCGGGATGCGTGCGCGGGCGTTTACCACCATGGATGGCCTGCTGCTGCCCGGCGGGGCGGACCTGGATCCGGCGCTATTCGGACAGCCACCGCATCCGACGACACAGGTCGAGCCGGGGCGCGACGAGCTGGAGTCGGAGGCGTGGTCGGCGGCGCGCGAACGGGGCCTCCCGATCCTTGGCGTATGCCGCGGCATGCAGGCCATCAACGTCTTCGCGGGCGGCTCGCTCGAGCAGCACGTCGACGGTCACGACACCCCCGCCTGGCCCTCGCCGGAGGCGCGCCCGCACCCGATGCGCCTCCAGCCCGCCTCGCGGCTGGCGGCCATCCTGGGGCTCGACGCCGAGGACGGCGAGCTGATCGAGGTGAACAGCTACCACCACCAGGCCATCCGCCCCGACCAGCTCGGTGCGGGGCTGGCGATCAGCGGCACGACCGAGGACGGCCAGCTGGTCGAGGCGTTCGAGGCCGCCGATCCAGATCAGTGGCTCTTCGGCGTGCAGAGCCACCCCGAGCGCCAGGAGTTCACGCCGCCTGCCTTCGCGCGGCTATGGCGCGCGTTCGTCTCGGCTGCCGCCGCGGTCAGGTGAGGTCCACGTAGACGTTCTTGAGCTCGGTGTACAGCTCCAGGGCATGCATCCCCAGCTCGCGACCCATGCCTGACATCTTGTAGCCACCGAACGGCGCCTCGGTATGGACCGATGCGTTCGAGTTGACGCTCAGCACCCCGGCCCTCACGCCCTTGGCCACCCGCAGCGCCCGACCGATGTCGCGGCTCCAGATCGAACCTGACAGGCCGTACGGCGTGTCATTGGCGAGGCGCACCGCCTCCGCCTCGTCGGCGAAGGGGATGACCGTGACGACCGGCCCGAAGATCTCCTCGCGCACGATGCGCATGTCCGGGCGGCAGCCGTCGAAGATGGTCGGCTTCAGGTAGGCGCCGATGTCGAAGGGGTCGCCGCTGGGCGCCTCGCCGCCGGTCACCAGCTCCGCACCTTCCGCCTTGCCCGACTCCACGTAGTCGAGCACGCGGTCCCGCTGCTTGAAGCTGACCAGGCTGCCGACTTCCGTGTCGTCGTCTGAGGGTGCGCCGAGCTTCACGTTGGCGGTCGCGGCCTCCAGCAGCTGGACGGCGCGGTCGTGCACCGAGGCCTCGACGAAGATCCGGCTCCGCGCGCAGCAGTCCTGCCCGGCGTTCTCGAAGACCGCGTACGGAGCCTCTGCCGCCCAGCGCTCCAGCTCCGCATCGGCGAATACGATGTTCGGGCTCTTGCCACCGAGCTCCAGGCTCACCTTCTTCACGTTGTTCGCGGCCAGCCGCATGATCTCCTGGCCGGTCGTCGTCTCCCCGGTGAAGGCCACCTTGCCTACGCCGGCGTGTGCCGCCAGCGCGGCGCCGGCTGAGCCGCCGGGCCCGGTCACCACGTTCACCACGCCGGCCGGGATGCCCGCCTCGAGCGCCAGCTCTCCCAGGCGCAGCGCGGTGAGCGGTGTGTAGCTCGCCGGCTTCAGGATGGTCGTGTTGCCCGCGGCCAGGGCTGGGCCGAGCTTCCACGAGGCCATGTTCATCGGGAAATTCCACGGCACGATCAGCCCACAGACCCCGATCGGCTCACGCAGGGTGAAGTCCAGTCCAGGGGCGCTGACCGGGATCGTCTCGCCGAAGAGCTTGTTGGCGGCGCCGGCGTAGTAGTCCAAGACGAGGCTCACCGCGAAGGCCTCGCCACGCGCGCCCTTGATCGGCTTGCCGACGTTCGCCGACTCGAGCTGCGCCAGCTCCTCCATGTTCTGCTTCACCACGGCGGCGTACTTGGCCAGCGTGCGGCCTCGCTTGGCGGCAGACCACGAGGCCCAGCCCTTCGGGTCCTCGAACGCGCGCTGGGCGGCGGCAACCGCGCGGTTCACGTCCTCGGGGCCACCCAGTGGAACGTTGGCAATCACCTGCCCGGTGGCAGGGTTCATGGCCTCGAAGGTCTGCCCATCTGCCGCATCGACCTGCTCCCCGCCGATGATCATCTTCACGTCACGGGCCGCAGTGGCGGCGGGCGTCTGCGTCGTCATCGGGCCATTCTAGGCCTGGGCCCGACCGGCGACAGTCGTGGCCGAGCTGCCCCCAGCACTGCTCCAAGCCCTGGTCTGAACGACTCGCCATATGCGAATGGGGGAAGCGTTACGACGGTCGAACGGCTCCCGCGGCCTCGTCAGCCGGCCGGAGCGAGCGTGCACGAGCGTCGTGGAAGCACTCGACGGGCGCGGGACGAACTTAACGCCACGGGCCTTCGCATCTCGCAAGTCGCGCGCTACCCACACTCGAGATGTCGATCGCGCTGGAGCCGCCGCCGAACCCCAATGGCGGCCGCCGGCTCCCGTGATGACGCCCCGTCTCCT
>DASSCW010000067.1:0-4572 GCA_035697465.1 Candidatus Limnocylindria bacterium
TGCGACAGCAGCTCGCGCTTGCGAGCGCGGTCAACCGGGTGGACCACCTGGCGCACCAGGTCGATGGCGGTGTTGGGCGGGGTGACCTGCACCGATGCCGGTCGATCGAGCAGACCCTCGGCCAGGCCGCGGATCTCCCTCGAGAAGGTGGCGCTGAACAGCAGGTTCTGCCGCTTGGCGGGCAGCAGGGCGAGGATGGAGCGAATGTCGCGGATGAAGCCCATGTCGAGCATGCGATCGGCTTCGTCCAGGACCAGGATCTCAACCGCGCCAAGGTCGATCGTCCGCTGTCGGGCGTGGTCGAGCAGGCGTCCCGGTGTGGCAACCACGACCTCCGGGCCACGGCGCAGCGCGCTCACCTGGCCGGGAAAGCCGACCCCACCGAAGATGGCGGTCGATCGTGTGCGACCCGAGCCATACACGCGGACGCTCTCCTCGACCTGCATCGCCAGCTCCCGGGTGGGAGCAAGGATCAGGGCGCGGATGCGCGGCCGCTGGCCGTTGCGCGGCTGAGTGGCCGCGAGCCGCTGCAGCATCGGCAGCACGAAGGCCGCCGTCTTGCCGGTGCCGGTCTGGGCGCCGGCCATCAGGTCGCGACCGGCCAGCACGAGCGGAATCGCCTCGCGCTGAACGGGAGTTGGATCGGTATAGCCCTGCGCCGAGACGGCGCGGAGCAGTTCGGGCGCAAGCCCGAGCGTGGAGAAGGACAAGGGAATGGCTCCTGACGAGGCCCTCCCGCACGTAGCGGGGCCCGGTCAGGGCAAAGGTTGGATCGGGATCGGGGCGGTGTTGAAACCGCGGCGCGGACCGGAGCGCCAATCGAACACGTTTTCGAAAAGTGTACACCATTGGGCGCGATTCGCTGGGTTGGAGTAGGCTGGTACCCCTACAAGAGCCTTCCTATGACCTCCGCGACCTCCGCCTGCAAACACGGCTTCCCCATCGAGCACTGTGCATCGTGTCGCACGTGCCCCCACGGACTCACCGCCAGTGGCTGCGGCCGCTGCCTCGCCGCAACCGCCGCCGCCAGCCGGCGTCGGATCGTTGCCGGCCCCGTCGAAGGCACCGCCTCCTTCGACCACGAAGGCTTCGAGATCTTCTACGTGCCAGAGGTGAATGGCTGGCAGTTCCGCGGTCCCGATGCCCCCGCATCCTCTGAGTCATATCGCTCAGTCTTCCTGGCGCGCAAGGCGATCGACAGGCTGCCGTCTCGCACGCCTCGGGCATGACGATGCCCGCTGCCGGCCCCGGGCCCAAGACCCCCATGCCCGCCGCCCTGGCCGCCGTAAACGAAACCAACATGGCCGAAGCGCTGGGCTCGACCGACGTGCTGCAGACCCTGGTCGATCTCCCGTCCACGCGCGGTCCGGTCAACCTGCCCGTCTACGTGCGCAGGGAGCTGCGTTGGCGCGATGCCCTCCCCGCCACCTTCGGCGCGGTACCCAACAAGCAGGCAATCGCCTTTGACGGCGCCCCGACCTACCCGGAGCTGGTCGTCGTCCAGCTGCTGGAGCGAGCTGGGTGGGGCGCGGCCTGGCGCAAGAACTGGGGCGGCCTCGCCTACTGGCGGGGCATTCGTGAACCGATTGACCTCCCGCCGATGACGCTCAGCATCCTGTCCCAGGTCAGCCAGCAGGCCGGCCATGACTCACCCTGGGATGTGGTTGCCTGGCGCGGGCGGGAGCTGCGCCTGCTCGTCTCACGGCAGGAGGGCGGACAGCGTGTGAGTGCCTATGTCGCCAACTGGCTGGATGCCGCGCTGCGGATGGGCATCCCGCTCGGATGCTTCGGCATCGTGGAGCATCACATCGAGCGCATTCCCCGCCGCCGGTAGGGCAGATCGAGGCTGCGCTACACTCCGACACTCATCATCGGACGCGCCAGAGGGAGCCTGACTGTGACCCGCATCACGCCCAGCCACCGCACGCTACCGGCCATCCTCCTCATCGGCACCCTGCTCATGGCCTGTACGGCGACCGGGTCCGGCAGCCAGAGCGCGTCCCCGTCGACCGCAGCCAGCCAGGCGGCATCCGCCGAGCCGAGCGCAGAAGCCTGCGTGACCGAGGACCTGCCCACCAAGACGGCCGGCGTGCTCACCGTCGGGACCGATAACCCCGCCTTCCCGCCGTACTTCAGCGACTCCACGCAGACCGATCCCTGGGAGTTCGGGGACCCGACCAACGGCGAGGGCTTCGAGAGCGCGATCGCCTACGCGCTGGCCGAGCAGCTTGGCTTCTCCGCCGACCAGGTGGAGTGGATCCCCGTGCCCTTCAACAACTCCATCGCCCCGGGCGAGAAGGATTTCGACGTCTACCTCGCACAGGTGTCCTTCACCGAGGAACGCACCCAGGCGGTCGACCTCAGCGAGGGCTACTTCTTCAGCAACCAGGCCCTCGTAACGAACGCCGGCTCCGAGCTGGCAAGCGCCACTACCGTTGCCGAGGTCGCCGCCGCTCAGCTGGGGGCAGCCGGCAACACGACCAGCCTCACCTACATCGAGGAGAAGATCCAGCCGGCGCAGGAGCCGCGGGTCTATGACGACAACACGGCGGCCAAGGCGGCCCTCGAGGCCGGCCAGGTGGAGGGCGTCGTCTTTGACCTGGCGACCGCGTTCTACATCGTGAACGTCGAGATGGAAGATGGCGTGGTGGTCGGCCAGCTCCCGTCCGATCCGGAGGACAAGGAGCACTTCAGCTTCGTGCTCGACCTCGACAGCCCGCTGACCGACTGCGTCAACGAGGCGATCCTGGCGATGGGCGAGAACGGTGAGCTGGACACGATCGCCGCGGAATGGCACGCCGACTACGTCGAAGCGCCGTTCATCGCCGAATAGTGGCGTGAGGCCTTGAGCGGGCCACAGCAAAAGCTCTCGGAGGAGCCACTCGCGGCGAGCCCTGCCGCCGGCGCGCGGCGGCGTGGCCGGCTGACCGGCGGGCGGTCGCTGGTAATCGCGGTCGTCTCAACGGTTGTCGTCTTCTCGCTGCTTGGCCTGCTTGTCGTCAACTCGCCAGGCTGGGAGCGAGTCCGCAATTCCTTCCTGGACAGCGAGAACTTCGCCGCGTCCGCCCCCGGGATCATCGGGAAGTTCAGCGTCAACGCGGTGCTCTTCGTGACTGCCGAGGTCCTGATCTTGGCCTTCGCCCTGGTGATCGCGGTCATGCGCAGCCTGCCGGGTCCCGTCTTCTTTCCGCTGAGGCTGATCGCCACCGTCTACGTGGACTTCTTCCGCGCGGTGCCGGGCATCCTGGTCATCTTCGTCCTCGGCTTCGGCATTCCGGGCCTGCGGCTGCCCGGTGTTCCGAGCGACCCCTTCATCTGGGGGATCGTCGCCTTGACGCTCCTCTACTCGGCGTACGTGTCGGAGGTGTATCGGGCCGGCATCGAGTCGGTGCATCCATCGCAGGCAGCGGCTGCTCGGTCGCTTGGACTCTCGCATCTGCAGGCGTTGCGCTTCGTGGTGGTGCCGCAGGCGATCCGGCGTGTCATTCCCCCGCTGCTGAACGACTTCATCGGGCTCCAGAAGGACACCGTGTTGGTTTCCTTTATCGGGGTGACCGAGATCTTCCGGCAGACGCAGATCCGTGTGCAGGCGAGCTTCAACTTCACCCCATACCTGATTACCGCGCTCGTCTTCCTGGCCATCACCATTCCCCTGGCGCGGTTCACCGATTGGCTGGTAGCCCGTGAACGGGACCGCCGATACGCCGCCGCTGTGACGGCGCGCTCCGCCGCCTCTCGGCGCGGTCGACTGTTTGGCTTTGGCCGATGACCGCCAACGGCGCCGTGCTCCAGGTCGAGGGCCTCTGGAAGTCGTTCGGGGCACTGGATGTGCTGCGTGGGATCGACCTGCGGCTGGCAGAGCACGAGGTGGTGGCCATGATCGGCGCATCGGGCTCGGGCAAGTCGACGCTCCTGCGCTGCGTGAACCTGACCGAGCCAATCGACGCCGGCCGTATCGTGGTCGAGGGCGAGGAGATCACCGCAGACGGCGTCGACGTCGACCGCATTCGACGGCGAATCGGGATCGTGTTCCAGGCCTTCAACCTGTTCCCCCACATGTCCGTGCTCCAGAACGTCACGCTCGCACCGCGAAAGGTCCTGCGCCTGTCTCCGGCGGCCGCTGACGAGTCGGCCACAGCCCTGCTCGAGCGCTTTGGCCTCGCCGAGAAGCGGCTGGAGTACCCGGATCGCCTGTCGGGCGGGCAGCAGCAGCGCGTGGCGATCGTCAGGGCCCTCGCCATGCAGCCGAATCTGCTCCTGCTGGACGAGGTGACCTCGGCGCTCGACCCGGAGCTGGTGGCCGAGGTGCTCAACGTCATCCGTGAGCTGGCCGCGTCCGGCATGACGATGATCATTGCCACCCACGAGATGGGATTCGCGCGGGACATCGCCTCGCGCGTCCTCTTCCTGGACGAGGGGCGGATCCTCGAGGAAGGCCCGCCAGATCAGATCTTCAGCGCGCCGCGTGAACCACGGACGCGCGAGTTCCTCCAGCGGATCATCGCGGCCGGGCGCCTCTGACAGCGCAGTCCTCCGCTACCCAGAATGGCCTAATGACCGCCGGACCGGGTT
>DASSCW010000068.1:0-3460 GCA_035697465.1 Candidatus Limnocylindria bacterium
CTGGTCGCCGAAGCGATCGACCGCGGCAGTGAATCGCTGCGCGCCGGCCAACGAGTCGCCAGGCGTGACCTTCAGCGCACGACTCACGAAACCCTCGCCCACGCCGATCAGTGCGGTTCCGCCATCGAGGGCGTACTGCACGACGAAGTTGGACTGCGCGAAGACCGCCATTGGATCCGAATTGACCGAGACGGTCGTAACCTCGACGTCGCCGACGAGGGCCGTGGAGAGCTCGACCTGGGTCGAGGGATCCATTGCCGCCAGCTCGACCAGGGCGCGCAGCTGACCCAGCCTCCGATCAGCTTCGCCAGGGTCCGAGGCCTCGAGCGCAAGGCCGAACCATGGCGCCGAGCCATCCCATCCGCCCGCGATCGCGCCGCTGCCGATCCAGCTCACGAAGTCCTCGAGATTGGCGCCGAGCGCTGCCTCCATCTGCTGAATCTGCTGGAGGGTCAGCTCCGCGGCCGGGTCGGCCGCCAGTGCCGAGCGCAGGCCCGTGATGGACTGAACCAGGGACTGGCCGACAGCAGGGCCGTCGGCGAAGAAGATGGCATCGGCAGGGATCGAGGCGGCCAGGTCGCGCCGACTATTGCTGGGGGCCAGATCGCCGTCCGGCATGGTGGTCGCGCCATCGAAGCGGACCGCGTCGTCCTCGAAGCCGATGGTCGTCACCACGAATGACGGCACCGACTCGAGATAGGCGCCAAACGCCTCAACCATCGCCGGGCTGCCCTGCTCAAGTGCCGAGCTCATCTGCTCGACGAGTGCCGCCGCATCGACCGTCATCACGCCGACCCACTCCGGCGGCAGGTGCTCGGACAGGTCGCGCAGCTCCTCGCGCTGGGCAATGGTGTCGCCGTTGCCGGCATGGACGTCGAGCATTGTCTCCAGGGTCTCCGGGCCGTTCGCCAGGAGCAGCTGGTCATCGGTCAGCGCATAGGCGAAGCCAACGCCGGCCATCGGCATGGAGGCATCGGCTTCGAGCGCCCAGATGGTGACGCCGGCATGGTCGGTAGAGGTGAACTCCGAGCCGTTGGCCTCCAGCGCCTCGCGCAGCCTGCCCGCGAACTCGCCGGCCGGCGCCGCGTCGCGCACGCCAAACATGGCTGCCCCGGCGGGTAGCTGCATCGACATCGGGTCGGCGCTGGCCGGGAATTCCAGCAGGGACATTGCGACCCGGCCGTCGAACCAGGGTGCGATATCGCTGGAGTAATCGAACAGTGCGGGCGTCATGCTGGCCAGCGCCTCGTCCAGGGTGGTAGCCAGGGCATCGGTGAGGATGGCGTCGGCATCCGCCGCCGGGAAGCGTTCGAGGATGGCGCGAAGTGACTCGCGCTGGCCCGCGGGCAGGTCGAGGCGGGCTTCCATGTAGATCGCGGCATCGGCCGGCACGTATGCGGCCGAGGGTCCCAGCGCGCTCTCGCCGCGACCGGATAGGACTGTGAGCCCAAGCACGAGTCCGATTCCCGCGGCAAGCGCGACGACAGCGCCGATGGCCGCGAGCTGCAGGCGGCTGATTCCGGTCGTCGGTTCAGGGGTCGTGGGTTGTGGCTCGGTGGCGACCGGCGTGCTGATCATGGGACTCCCTCCGTACCGTCGCGCGCTGTCGTCGCGAGCCCGGCGCCGGCAGCATAGGCAGTCCGCCGACGATGTGCCACCGACCAAGGTCCCACCTGGCCTAGCCCTCCGGTCCGTGACCCTCCAGGCAGGTGCAACCGGCTGGACCCACCTCCGCCGCGTGCTGCGTGCCGGCGGGCAGCACGAATCCCTCCCCTGCCCTGAGCTCGACCGGCGTTGCGTCGGGCCCAACCAGGAAGGTGATCGATCCAGCGGCGCACATCAGGAGCTTGGTGTAGCCGTGCTGGTGGGCCGCATAGCGGTCGCCCGGGCCGTTCGACCAGGCGTAGGGCGCGACCCCTTCCTTCCGCAACCGTTCGGTCACGGTTGCGACCGACGGGCGATCATCACGGTCCCAGCCCAGCGGCAGGAGCGGGGCCGGCAGCGAGCCCGTCACCGGACCGTCGCCGCATCGGCGCCCGAGATCCGCTCGGCTAGGTAGACCGGGATGACCGAGAGGACGATCAACACGAGCGCCACCACGTTGACGATCGGCAGCTCCTGCGGGCGCTGGATCGCGCTCAGGATCCACAGCGGAATCGTCTCGGTGGCCGGACCGGCGGTGAAGTTGGTGACGATCACCTCGTCGAAGGAAAGCGCGAAAGCGAGCAGCCCGCCGGAGAGCAGCGCCGTCCGCATCACCGGAAGCGTCACACGCCGGAACGTCATGAACGTGTCGGCGCCGAGATCGCTCGATGCCTCCTCGGTGGAGCGGGGCAATCGCCGCAGTCGGGCGATCACGTTGTTGTAGGCGATCACCACGCAGAACGTCGCGTGCCCGACGATCACCGTCGGCAACCCGAAGTCGACGCCGATGGTCTTGAAAGTCGCCGCCAGGGCGATGCCCGTGACCACGCCCGGCAAGGCGATCGGCAGGATCAGCAGGAACGAGATCGTCTCACGCCCGAAGAACCGGTAGCGGCTCACGCCCAGGGCGGCCACGGTGCCGAGCACCAGGGCTACGGCGGTCGCGCCGGCGGCGGCCGCGACGGAGGTCGCGAACGCATTGAGCACGCTGCCATTGCCAAGAGCCTCGCCAAACCAGCGCAGTGAGATGCCGGATGGGGGCCAGATCTGGGAGCGGCTGGGGTTGAATGCGTAGACGGCCAGGACGAGCAACGGCACGTAGATGAACGCCAGGGTGACGCCCGTCAGGATCCGGAGGCCAATGCGGACCGCCCTCGACTCGGTCATCGCCCGCTTACAGCGACTCGAAGGCGCCCAGACGGCGCGCGACGATCAGGTAGCCGACCATGATCACGATCGGAACGAATGAGAAGGCAGCGGCCAGCGGCAGGCTGCCGAGGGCCGAGTTGTCGTAGATGACGTTGCCGATGAACTTCGTGCCCGCCACCATCGTCGGCGTGATGTAGTCGCCCAATGTCAGCGAGAAGGTGAAGATCGAGCCGGCCACCACGGCGGGCAGCGCCAGCGGCAGGACCACCCGCCGGAACGTCGCGCCGGAGCGTCCGCCGAGGTCGGATGACGCCTCGAGCAGCGATTCCGGGATCCGTTCCAGACCCGCGAAGATCGGCAGGATCATGTACGGCAGCCACAGGTAGCTGAGCACTACCCAGGCGTTGGCGACCTCATTCAGCCCCGGCCCCTCGAGGCCGAGCGGCGCCAATAGCCAATCCAGGACCCCGTTACCCTGCAGGATCACCCGCCAGGCGTAGATCTTGACCAGGTACGAGGCCCACAGCGGCAGCAGGACCACGATCAGGAGGATGCGCCGCGTCCTCCGCGAGGCCACCCGTGCCATGTAGTAGGCGATCGGGAAGGCGAGCAGGATATCCGTCAGCGTGACCGCGACCGCAACGCCCAGGGTGCGGAGCGTGATCGT
>DASSCW010000069.1:0-5074 GCA_035697465.1 Candidatus Limnocylindria bacterium
GAAGGGACCTCCGCCCTCCGGGGCGGGGTGCGCAACCTGTCGGATCGCCTGCAGGACGCCCTGCCCTCCGTCACGCCGCGAGTGGCCACGGAGCTGGACACGCTGCTGGCGCGCTCCGAGCGCTCGCTGCTGGTGAGCCGCACCGGCGTCCTGCTGCTCATCATCCAGCTGGCGGTGCTGGCCGCGTACGCGATCGTGCTGACTGCCGGCCTGCTGGTGGAACACCGGCGCGTGCCGACCTCGCTCATGCGATCGCGCGGCGCCGCGACCTGGCAGATCGCCACGCTGGCGTTGGCCGAGGGCCTCGTGCTGGCGGTGCCGGCCGCGCTGCTCGGCCCCTGGCTGGCGAGCTGGGCGCTCGGCCTGTTGAACGTCGCCGGGCCACTCGCCCAGATCGAGCTCGGCATCGAGCCCCTCGTCAGCAGCGACGCCTACGTCGCGTCCGGCGTGGCCGCGCTCGGCTGCGTCGCGCTGCTGGTGCTGCCCACCATCTCGGCGGCGCGCACCTTCGCGGCGGAGCAGAGCGGGGTCTCTCGGCAGGAGACGCGGACGATCGGTCAGCGGATCGGTATCGACCTGGCCCTGCTGGCGGTGACCTTGATCGCGCTGTGGCAATTGCGGCTGTATGGCTCGCCGCTCACCACATCGGTACGCGGGACGCTCGGCCTTGACCCGTTGCTGGTCGCCGCCCCGGCTATCGGCCTGCTCGCCGGCGGGGTGCTCGCGCTGCGAGTGATGCCGCTGCTGGCCGAGCTCGGCGAGCGGATCGTGGCGCGCGGGCGTCACCTCATCGGTTCGCTCGGGGCCCGCCAGCTGGCTCGTCGGCCCCTGCGCTACACGCGAGCGGCGCTGCTGCTCATGTTGGCCATGTCGATGGGCATCTTCGCGGTCAGCTACGGATCTACCTGGGCCGACTCCCAGGCCGACCAGGCGGCCTACCAGGTGGGGTCCGATCTGCGCTTGGTCCCTCGACGGGGTCCGTCAGCCCTGCCGGGTTGGGCGCAGGCCGATGCCTACCGGTCCATCTCCGGCGTGACCGCGGCCACGCCAATCCATCGCGAGGCATTCGTCGTCACGCGGTCGGCCGGCTCCGGGGAGTTGATAGCCATTGACCCGGCCGATGCCGGCCTGGTCAGCTTCCGCGACGACCTTGCCAGCGCTCCGCTGCCCACTGTCCTGCAGCCACTGGTCGACGGACGCGAGAGCCTGTCGCTCATCGAGGTGCCCGGTGAACCGCTGCGCCTTCGCGTGGGCGCGGACGTGCTGATCGAGCGGCTGCTGGAGGAGAGCTTCGATCCGGAAACGGGCGTCTCGGAGCCCGCCGACGTGCCGTTGTCCGTGCTGCGCGGGCGCCCGCTGCTGGGCGCATCGGTGGTGCTGCGCGACGCGGATGGGCTGATCCATCGGTTCTCAGCCGATCCGGTTGCGCTTGATCCCGATGGGGACGAGCAGGTGGTGGTGGCACTGGTGCCGGGGCGCGACGACCCGGAGGCGATGCCGCTTGGCATGTCCACGCCGGTCACCGTCCTGGCCGTCGAGCTGCAGGTCGGCCTGCCGGGCCTTGTCTTCGCCACCGATGGGACCGTGGGCCTGACCTCACTGGAGTGGAGCGGATCCCAGTCTGACGATGACTGGCAGCCGCTCGACCTTGGCTCGGCCGGTGGCTGGAACGCGTCGCTGAGCGTCGCGGGACAGCGCTTCGCAACCCGTGTCGAGACGCTCGACGGGCGCACCGTGCCGCTCTCCGCTTCCACGCAGCTGCTCGGCTCTGGATTCACGATTGGCAACCCGAACGTGTTCAGCTATCTGGCGAGCGCCTTGGCGCGGATGGCCGAAGCGCCGCTGCCGGTGGTCGTCAACGAGGAGCTGCTGGACGCCACCGCCTCCGCGGTCGGCGACATGATCCAGGTGCGCCTGTTCGGGGCGTTCCGCATGCTGGAGATCGGGGGCGTGGTGCGCTCGTTCCCGACGGCCGACCCGACCGAGCCCCTGGTGCTCGCCGACCTGCCGACCGTGGAGGTGATGAGATTCGCCACGAACCTGCAGGACGCCGCGGCAGACGAATGGTGGCTGGACACCACCGAGGGCCACGCGGGCGCGGTGGCGACGGCGACTCGCGCGGCCCCACTGTCGGCGACCTCTGCCGTGACGCGCGACGAGCGCAGCCGGCTGCTGAGCGCCGATCCCGTCGCGCTCGGCATCATCGGCGCGTTGAGCGTCGGCTTCGTGGTGGCAGGACTGTTCGCCGTCATCGGGCTCGCCGTCAGTGCGGCGGTGTCCGCCCGTCAGCGACGGACCGAGTTCGCCCTGCTCCGCGCGCTCGGGATGTCGGGCGGAGAGCTCTCGCGCTGGCTCTGGCTGGAGAACGCCGCCGTGGTCACCATCAGCCTGCTGGCTGGCACCACGCTTGGCCTGGTCATCGGCTGGGTGGTCCTGCCCTTCATCACGGTCACGCAACAGGGGAGCGCGCCGTTCCCGCCGGTCCTGCTCGAGGTGCCATGGACCGCGATCGGGCTGCTCGAGCTGCTCAGCATCGGCGCGCTGGTGATCACCGTCCTGCTGCTGGCGCGCGTCCTGCGCCGCTTCGGCATCGGCTCGGTGCTGCGCATGGGCGAGGACTGACCGATGCGATCGCTGTGGGCCGCCGCCTTCCTGCTGAGGCGACTGCGTGGCGAGACCGCGATCGCGCTCCTGATCGTGACGCTGGTGGCAGCGACCAGCTTCGTCTTCGCGGCAGGCCCACGCCTGCTCGATCGTGTCTCCGACGACGGCCTGCGCCACGAGCTGCGGTCCACCGGGCCGGTGCAGCGGAACCTGCAGCTCTCGACGGTCTCGACCCTGTCGGGCGCGGAGGGGTCGTTCGATGCAATCAGGTCACTCGGAGAGGACTTCGAGGGCGAGATGGCGGACGTCCTGCGCGTCGCGATCGACGAGCGATTGGTCACCTTCACCACCGTCAGGTTCCACGTGGCCGATCCGCCGATCTACGACACCTACATCTCGCTGCGCTACCAGTCAGGGCTGGACGACGAGGTCGAGCTGACCGACGGGCGCATGCCCGCCTCGACTGGCGATGCGCTGTCACCGCCATCGTTCGGCATCAACCCGAGCCCTGATCCGGAGCCCGGCGAGCTGCCCGTGTTCGAGATCGCCGTATCGGACGCGACGGCCGCCGAGATCGGCGTGGCGGTGGGGGACGTGTTGCTCGCTGCCGTCGACGAGAGCGACCCCTTGATTCGAAGGTCCTTCTTCCGCTCCCCCGAGGCGCGGTTCGAGGTGGTCGGCATCTACACCGTCGATCAGCCCGATTCCGAACGCTGGTACGGCGAACGCGCGCTTCAGGTCGTGAACGTGGGCGGCACCCTGGACAGCCCGATTGCCTTTGCGACGGCCATGGTCGCGCCCGAGACGCTGGATGGATTGGTCGACGCCGGGCTGCCGATCCGTTACGCGTGGCGCTACCTGATCGAGCCAGATCGGTTGGACGCAGGACAGATCGACGCATTGATCGTGGCGCTGCAACGGCTGGAGACCACCTTCGGATCAACCGGCACCGATGCGGCACTTGCCAACAGCGTTGTGCTGCGGACCGGCCTGCTGGACGCGATCGATCGATACCAGTCCCAGCGTGCCGCCACCGAGGCGGTCCTCTCCGTGGCTGCGATCGGGCCGTTTGCGCTGGCCGCAGGGGCGGTGGGCATGATCGGGATCCTGCTCGTCAGCCGCCGGCGGCCGAGCCTGGACCTCGCCCGTGGTCGGGGCGCCTCCGGCTGGCTGCTGATCGGCGCGCAGGTCTGGGAGGGGCTGCTCCTCGCAGCGCCGCCGGCGCTGGCCGGCTGGGCGATCGCGAGCCTGGTCGTTCCCGGCCGCGCCAGCACCACGTCGTCACTGCTCGGCATGTCGGTCGGCCTGGCGGCCGCCTTCGCCCTCGTGCTGGCAACGTGGCCGGCCGTGCGGCAGCCGTACGGCGCCGCACTCGGCCGCGATGAGGCACCGCCGCTCCGTGCCTCTCCGCGCCGGCTGGTGCTCGAGGCGACCGCCGTGCTGCTGGCCGTCAGCGGCACGTTGCTGCTTCGCCAGCGCGGCCTCGCACTCGATGATGAAGTCGCGCACTTCGATCCGTTCCTCGCCGCGGTGCCGGTGCTCGCGACCGTCGCGGTGGGAATCGTGCTCCTGCGGGTCTACCCGTTGCCGATCCGGGTCGGTGGCTGGCTTGCCGCACGCCGCCGTGACCTCGTTCCGGTCCTCGGCCTGCGCAGCGTGGGCCGCCATGCCGGCGCCGTCAGCCTGCCGCTTCTGGTCCTGATGCTGACAGCGGCCTTCAGCGCCTTCACCTCGGTGGTGATGGCCACGGTCGACCACGGTCAGGCAGACGCATCGTGGGAGCAGGTTGGCGCCGACTATCGGATCGACACGATCTCCGGCGCCGGCCTGTCGAGCCGGGTCGACCCGACTGCCATCGAGGGCGTCGACGGGTTTGCCTATGCGCTGGTCGATCCCTCGGCGCCGTTCACCATCCAGGACAGGCAGCGGACCAGCATCTACCTGCATGCCCCGGATCTCGAGGGCTACCGCGAGGTGATCGCGGAAGGTCCGCTACGAGCGGAGGTCCCTGAGCCGATGCTGACGCCTTCAGCTGGAACGGCCGGCACGCCTGAGCGGCCGCTGCCGGCCATCATCTCGCGCCGGATGCCCGCAGGGGGTCAACCGTTGAACCCCGGCGACGTATTCGTGGTGACGGTGCGCGGCCAGCCGATCTCGATGGAGGTCGCGGCGATCCGCAACCAATTCCCGGGCGTGCCGGAAGGGCTCGCCTTCGTGGTTTCATCGCTGGATCAACTGCAGGCCGCGTACCGCAACCCGCCGCTGCTGCCGTCGACGGCGTTTGTGCGCGGCAGCGCCGACATCGAGGCATCGCTGGCGGCGACCTTCCGCGAGCAGTCGACCTCCATCCGGATGGTCTCGCGGCACGCCCGCTACCGAGCCATGCTGGACGCGCCGCTGGTCGCCGCCATCGGCTCCGGCTTCCGGCTGACGATGCTCGTCTCCGCCGCCTACACCGCGATCGCGGGGG
>DASSCW010000070.1:0-13943 GCA_035697465.1 Candidatus Limnocylindria bacterium
TGGATCGGCTGCCTGGCAGTGCTGGTCCTGGTTGGGTGCAGAACCGATGCGCCTTCGGGATCGGTCGACGGCCAGGACCGGGCCGGTCTCGTCCGGCGCCAGGTGGAGGACGTCGTCTTCTGGCATCCCCGTGAGTGGGCGTGGTTTGGGATCGATGACGCTCCAGTGATCCGTTTCACGGTCCTCGGCTACTTGGCGACGATCCCCATCGACACGGAATCGATGTGCACTCGGACAGCGAACAGCGTCGAGTGCAACTTCGCTCGGTACCAATTGGCACCAGGCACGCTGACGATCCGCGTCACTTCTGGCGGACGTCCAGGTGGTGGTCCCGTCTGGGATGACAACGTGCCGGCCGGCATGCAGCGAGTGGTGGTCGCCGGCATGCCTGGGCTCTTCGATGAGCAGCCAGGGGACGGGACTCGCATCCTGCACTGGAGCATCGCCCGCCCAAACGCAATGTGGAACAGCTACGAAATCTTCGCCGAGATTCGACCTCCCAATGAAGCGGAGATGCGCGCGCAAATCGAGGCGATGCTCGCCAGCCTCGAGTTCGTGCCAGCGGTCCAGGTACTGCCCGCCGACCCCGATGCCGCCCACGACGCCGCCCGCCTGGGGATCGCGGCCCTGCGAGCGGATCCGACCGACGGGCCAACCTACGCGTGCATGCCCGCTGAGCCCGGAGCCCGCCAGGGGATCACCAATCGCCTGCCCATGAACACGTTTGGCGGCGCGCCACTCCCAGTCACATGCACGTTGCACATCGAGGCCACGCGCTGGCAGATGTGGCGGATGAGGCTGACGTGGGCTTGGACCGATGCGGACAACCGTACCGCCGGAGAGTACGAGGTCATCCAATGGCTGCAGGCGGACGGCAGCCTGGGAGCAGTGCAGGCGGGTGGCGACGACCCGTTCTCCGCGGCCCCCTGATCGGCTTAGCCTGGGCCCTCACGAAGGCCGGTCAGGAAGCTGACGGCGTTGGCGCCGATCGCATCCACCGCGTAGCCGCCCTCCTGCAGCGCCACGACACGCGTCCCCAGGCCGGCCACCATTGAGCCGATCTCCCGGTAGTCGGCCGTCGTGATGGCGAGGTCGCCGATCGGGTCGCGCACGAAGGTGTCGAAGCCGAGCGAGACGATCAGGGGCGCATCGGGCGCGAAGGCGGCGATGGCATCCAGGCCGGTGCGCAGGGCCGTCGCGTAGCCGTCCAGAACGGTGCTAAGCGGGAGCGGCAGGTTCAACGTGGCACCGGCGCCAGGCCCGCCTCCGCGTTCGTCCGCGTAGCCGGAGTAGTAGGGATACGCCCGCGCCGGATCGCCGTGCAGCGAGACGTACAGCACGTCGCCGCGCTCCCAGAAGATCTGCTGCGTCCCGTTGCCGTGGTGATAGTCGACGTCCAGGATCGCCACGCGGCCGAACCCCGCCGAACGACGCAGCCACTCGGCCACGACGGCGGCGTTGTTGAAGAAGCAGTATCCGCCGAGCATGCCTTGGGCGGCGTGATGGCCCGGCGGACGACACAGCCCATATGCCAGCGGCGCGCCATCAACCACGCGAGCCGCAGCGGTCAGCGCCACATCCACGGCCGCCAGGGCGGCCTCCGCGGGGCCGGCCACGATCGGCGTGGCCGTGTCGAACAGATAGGCGCCAAGGCGGCGGTGGGCAGTCGGCGGCTCTTCGACAAGTTCCATCGACCCGATGTAGGCCGCCAGCTTGAACGTGTCTGGGATCAGAGGCCGCGTCCCGTCGAGATCGCCCGCGGCGACGCCATCGGTCCATGCATGCGCGACGACGTCAAGGAGCGCCACATCGTGCACGGCCAGGATCGGATCGGTGCCGAAGGCATCGGGCTCTTCGAACGCAAAGGCGCCGTCGGCCATGAGCGCCCGCTCGATCTCGACCGCTCGCTCCGGCGACTCGTAGCACGGGATTGGATTCCCGCCGGACAGCTCGATCAGGCCGGCGTGCGCCAGGTGCGCGTCGCTGCGGATGACAGGAGTCTGTGGCGGCTGGTCGGTCACGGGCCTCGCAGTGTACCGATGGCCCTCCGCGAGCGCGGTCGCCCCGCGTCGTACACTTCGGCACCCATGACCACTCTCGACGAGCGAGCCGCGATTGTCGCGCTGCGCGGCTGCCCCCTCTTCGCGCCGTGCCCGGAGGGCGTGCTGGCCGATGTCGGCCGGCGGCTCCGGCATCGCCACTTCCGGCGCAACGAGGTGATTTTCCACCAGGGAGATCCCGGCGACGCGCTGCACGTCATCACCGACGGCGCCGTCAAGATCCTGCTGCCCTCGCCCGAGGGCGACGAGGCGATCATCGCCACCCTCCAGCCGGGCGACTTCTTCGGCGAGCTGGCCCTGCTGGACGGGCGGCCGCGCTCCGCAACCGCTACCACGGTGGAGCCGACCGAGACGCTCAGCCTGCCGCGCGACGTCTTCCACGAACTGCTCGACAAACATCCGGAGCTGCGTGACGCGCTGTTCGCCGCGCTGGCCACGCTCCTGCGCCGCATCACGAAGCATGTCGAAGAGCTCCACTTCCTTGACCTGGCCGGGCGCCTGGCAGCCCGGCTGTCAGAGCTCGCCCGACAGGCGCAGCCGGGGGTCACCCGTGCGATCGAGCTGGACTGGCCCTATACCCAGTCGGACCTGGCCGCGATGATCGGCGGGACCCGCCAGAGCGTGAACCGGCTCCTGGCCGATCTCATCGACGACGGCGTCGTTCGGCTCGAGCACGAGCGGCTGCTCATCGCGGACCTCGACGCGCTCGACCGCCGCGCGGAGCGCTGAGGAGAGTCACTCTGCGGAAGGCCTATGTGGGGCCGTCGGTGTTGCACCTGGCGGGTCACTCGACCAACGAACCCTCGCCACGCCGCGGCTTCGTGGCGATTCGACCCATCTGCCGCAATTCCGGCTAAGGAGCTCGCTCGCCGGGCGGCTCGTGCGTCCAGTGACCCACGGGCTGCAACATCGGCCTATGGAGAAGCGCCCGACCGGCTACTGAACCGATGCGCCCGCTCCCCAGCGGGTGACCTCCGCCTCCAGGTCCAGCGGCATGATGGTGGCCTGCTCCGCAAACTCACCCCACGCCTCGGTGGGGACCTGCCACATCACTTCGAACTCGTTGCCATCGGGGTCGCGCCCGTAGAGCGACTTGCTGACGCCATGGTCCGATGCGCCCGTCATCGCGTTCGCCTCGGTCAGGGCACGCGCCGCCGTGGCCAGGTCCTCGATGGTCGCCACCTGCCAGGCAAGGTGGTAGAGGCCCACCGAGCCTCGCGGCGGCTTCATGGCATTCGGCCCGACCTCGAAGAGGCCCAGGTCATGGTGGTTGCCGCCGATCGGTGAGCGCATGAATGCGGCGCGCATGCCGGGCGGCCGCTCCATCTCCTCGAAACCGAAGACGTCGTGGTAGAAGGCCGCCGCGCGATCGACGTCCCGGACGAAGAGGACCGCGTGGTTCAGCCGCGTGATGGGGATTGGCATCGTCGCTCCTATCGAGCCAGCTTCCAGGCGCTATGCCACGGCCAGCCTTTCGCCATGTTGACCGAGATGTTCGTCCACGCCATGCCCTCCAGGGCACGTGCCATCTTGAGGCCGCCGACGTCCAGCGGCGCCAGGCCGGCGTCGCGCACGATGGTCGCCACCGTTGCCTTGGCATCGGCGTCGTCACCAGCGATGAATCCGTCAAGGGGCTCACCGTCCTGATTGGGCTCCGCCAGCCGCGATGCGAACAGCGTGTTGAAAGCCTTCACAACGTGGGCATCGGGCAGCCAGCCCTGGAATGCCTCCGCGTTGCTCAGTCCGCCGTCAACGACGCCAGGCGAGTTCGTCACATCGACCACCGGCTTGCCAAGGACGTGGTCGCGGATCTCGCCGGCGACATCCTCGCCAGCGCTGAACGGGATCGCGAGAATGACCGCATCGGCCTTCTCTGCGGCGTCGGACGGCGTCGCCGCTGGCTCGCACTTGAGACCGGCGGCGGCCTGGGCGGCCGTTTCAGCCTTCGATGCGGCGACCACGACATCGTGCCCCGCATCCGTGAGGGCCGATGCGAGCGCACCTCCCACATTCCCGACTCCGATGATTGCCACGCGCATGAGGACCAGACCTTCCTGAGTGAACTGCTGCTTCCTGATTTAGTTGCCTGCGCAACTATCTCATCGTTTGCGTAATCGCGCAAGCGCCAGCTCGCGGTTGGCGTGCCACTCCGGGAGATCCAGCCGGCAGAGGGCGGGAAGCGGAACGTGTCGAGCGCTAGTTGCGGCGGCTGGGTCACTCGACCAAGGAACCGGGAAACCGCGGGTCGTGAGGGTCCGCAGAGGCAGTTTCCGGCGTCCGGCGACCCACCTGGCGGGTCGTTCATCCAGCGGGCAACCCGTCTGAGCGGTTCGGCGGTCGAGTGACCCGGTGGCCGCAACCTGCCGTACCACCCCGATGATCAGTGACATCGGTGCACGGCCCCTAGAATGGGCGCGCGTGTTCTATGTCCAGCGCGGCCAGGTGCCGCACAAGCGCCACACCCAGTTCCGCAAGGAGGACGGCTCCCTCTACGCTGAAGAGCTGTTCGGCGTCGAGGGCTTTGCCGGGCGATCGTCGCTCCTCTACCACCACACGCCGCCGACGCAGACGCACCAGATCGACGACCCCATCCCCGTGAGCCTGGAGCCGGCCGACCTGGACGGGAGCGCTCCGCATCGGCATCACCTGGTCAACACCAAGGACGTGCCGCCCAGCGGTGACGGCCTGTCCGGCCGCATCCCCCTCTTCTTCAACAGCGACGTGACGTTTGGCGTGGTGCGTCCCGCGCAGTCGATGACCGACTTCTATCGGAACGGAGTGGCCGACGAGATGTACTTCGTCCACGAAGGATCCGGGACACTCGAGACGATCTTTGGCCCGATCCCCTACGGGCCGGGCGACTACCTGGTCATCCCGATCGGCACCACCTACCGACTCGTGCCGGCTGACGGGTCAGAGCAGCGGATGCTGTGGGTCGAGTCGCCCTCCGAGATCCAGCCTCCCAAGCGCTACCGCAACGAGTACGGGCAGCTGCTCGAGCATGCGCCGTACTACCACCGCGACATCCGGCCGCCGGACGAGATGGGGCCGCAGACCGGAGAGGACGGCGACTTCGTGATCCTCGTCCGCAGCCGCGACCGGATCACGCCGTACCACTACCGGCACCACCCCTTCGACGTGGTCGGCTGGGACGGGTACCTGTGGCCGTTCGCATTCAACATCGGCGACTTCGAGCCGATCACCGGGCGCGTCCACCAGCCGCCGCCGGTGCACCTGACCTTCCAGCCGCGGAACTACGTGATCTGCTCGTTCGTTCCCCGCAAGTTCGACTACCACCCGCTGGCCATCCCGGCGCCGTACAACCACTCGAACATCAACAGCGACGAGGTCATCTACTACGTGGCCGGCAACTTCATGAGCCGGCGCGGCGTGGATATCAGCTCGTTCACCGTCCATCCGGCCGGCATACCGCACGGGCCGCATCCCGGCACGGTCGAGGCCAGCATCGGCAAGGAGGCGACCGAAGAGCTGGCGGTGATGATCGACACCTTCCATCCGCTGCATCTCACCAGCCAGGCGGTGGAGCTCGAGGACCCGCGCTATCCATATTCCTGGATCCCGCCCGATGACGCGCACGAGCATGCCCGCGAGCTCTCCGAGCGCGGACCGGAAGCCTTCCCGGACTGACCAGCGCCTACGAGCTGGCGAGTTCCCTCGCGCGACGGACGAGCTCGACGACGACGTCGAGGTCCACGTCTGCCAAACGCTTGAACGTGACCGCGCCGCTGCTCGCCTTTACCTTGCCAAGCCGTTCCGCATAGCGTTTCGCGAGCGACATGCCATCCTCGGCGCCATTGACATAGAGGCTCAGGTAATTCTTCTGTGAGGCGAGGCCGACGATGAACCACTCGCCCTCGGCGCCGCTGCGTCCGCGATAGGTGTAGCGGCCGTAGCCGATGATCCGCTGCTGGGTCCCGCCCCAGAACGGGCCCTCCCAGACATCGCGCGGCAGGCCATCCATGACCGGAGAGATCGCCGCGTCCAGGCGGCGAATGTCGTCACGGACTGGTTCCGGCAGGGAGCCAATCACGTCATCGGGGTTGGTTTCGGTGCGCTGCATCGCCTGCACATCCTAGGAGAGCACGGAAGCCAGCGGTAGCATCGGTCCTGCACAATGAGGTTCTCATGACCGATGCGACCGCCGTCCCGATCAACCTCTTCCAGAACGCCCGTGAGCTGATCCTGGTGGCGCCGATGCCCGGCGTGCGGGCCGAGGACATCAGCGTCGATGTGACCGATGACGGCCAGGTCACCGTTCGCGCCCGCCAGCACGGCGAGGGGCAGGAGCGCATCGAATACCTCGTGCGCGAATGGAGCTACGGGCCGTTCGAGCGCACCATTTCGCTGCCCTGCGAGGTGGACGCCCGTCGGGCCAACCTCACCTACGGCAACGGCGTGCTGACCGTCACGCTCCCCAAGTCGGCGGCCACGGCGCCGGCCGTCCTGGCCGTGGTGCCGACCGGGCATACGCGCGGCGTCACGGCGGGCCATTCCGGGGATCGAGGAGGCACCGAGCTGGCGTGACGCCAGCGTGATCCTCTACTTCCTGCGTCACGGCGACGCCGGAGAGCCGCGCGCCAACGACGACGATGGACGGGAGCTCAGCCAGGAGGGAGAGGCCCGCCTTCGGGCGGCATCGCCGCTGTGGCGGAGCCTGGGCGTGCGACCGGACGTGGTCATCACCTCCCCCCTGCCCCGCGCGCTGCGCACCGCGGAGCTGCTGGTCGAAGGCGTGGACCTGGAAGGCAAGCCGATCGTCGACGAGCGGCTGCGACCCGGCGCGCGGTGGCCCGACGTGGCCGGCGCCTTGGCCGCCCATCCAGACGCAACCAGCGTCGCCATGGTCGGCCACGATCCTGACCTCTCTGACGTGGTTGCGCTCGCGACCGGAGCGTCCTCCGTCCGCCTGCGGAAGGGCGCCCTCGCCGCCGTCGAGTTTCCAGGCGATCCGGCGAAGGGCCAGGGCACGCTCGTCTGGCTGCTCGACCCGAAGCTGTACCGCACCGATCCGATTTCATCGGCCCCTGGCGAGGGCGAGGCGGACCGCCGAGTGACCCGCGTTTCCGCCTATGCCCTGTGTGTCGAGGACGATCGGATCCTGCTGGTCCGCATCGCGCACGGCTACTGGTCGGGCGCCGGGAAGTGGACGCTACCCGGCGGCGGCCTCGACTTCGGTGAGCCGCCGCGCGACGGGGCCCTGCGCGAGCTCACCGAGGAGACCGGGCTCACGGGTGAGATCGAAGGGCTGGCCGACGTCCTTTCATGGTCGGGCCGCTGGATCCACCCGCGGGACGGTGCCGAGGAGGCGTACCACGGGCTCCAGATCGTCTACCGCACCCGGGTCACCGGCGGCGAGCTGCGCGACGAGACGGACGGGTCAAGCGACCTCGCCCGCTGGTTCACGCGCGAAGAGGCATCGGCTCTGGAGCTCGTGGATCTCGCCACCGAAGGCATCCGCCTCGGATTCGGCGCAGAGGGCTGAAAAGGCGACCACGCCTATACTCGGTCGATGCCCGATCCCCGGCTGGAGCTCCACAGCCTGCTCCTGTGCGACCACGCCATCACCGCCCAGGACGGCAAGGTCAGCGCGATCGGGCTCTTCAGCCAGATCAACGTCACCCGCCTGCCGACCGTCTATGGCCGGTTCTTCATCGTGGCCGTGCTCGAGGCCGATCCCGGCCAGCACCAGCTCACCTTTCAGGTGCTCGGCCCATCCGGTCAGCCGATGCTGGCGCGACCACCCCAGATGCGGCTCGAAGTGCCACCGAAGGCGATCACTGCCAACATCGTGGCCGATCTGAAAGGCCTCCAGGTCCGGGAGCTGGGCAAGCACCGGCTGGAGCTGCGTGCCGGCGAGCGCGTGCTGGGCAGCACGCCATTCACGATCAACCTGCTCTGGCAGGATCGTCGCGCTGCGAACGCCTAGCGATCGACCAGGAGCACGCGGACGAGACCCCGCAGGCCGATGTCCTGGGCGACGAGCTGCTGGCGGCGGGCCCGCGCCCGTCGGCGGACGAGGAGCGAGTAGTCGAGCGTCCCGATCACCAGGCCAACGGCAGCTAACAGGTGGCTGAGCTCCATGCGTCGCACGATGTGCCGACGGCGAGCCGCGGACAATTGGACGATGGTCCTGCCACCTCACGCGCCGCCCGTTACCAGCGTTTCAATGGCAACAGTTCCGCATTTGAGAGTGTCCTGATGGCGCCATTCATCGCGGTCCGCACGACGAGCATCTTCTGCCGGCCCGGCTGCCCCGCGCCCTCGCCACGGCCCAGCAACGTGCAGCGCCTCGCCACGGCGCGGGAGGCCCTGTTCGCCGGCTTCCGCCCCTGCCTTCGCTGCCGGCCACTGGAGCACGCCAGCCCAGCACCGACCGATGCCGAGCTGCGTCGAGCGGAGCGCCTACGGCCGATCCTGCGCGCGACCCGCGAAGTCCGGCGACGTCGATCGGGCGCGCGGAGCGTGGTGCTGGCCACGCTGCCGACGCCCCTCGGCCCGATGCTGGCCGGCGTCACGGACGACGGCGTCTGCCTCCTCGAGTTCACCGACCGACCGATGCTGCCGACCCAGCTGGCCGTCCTGGAGCACCGCCTCAAAAGGCCATTGGTCGCCGGGCGGCACCCGCTCATCGACGAGCTCGAGCGACAGCTGGCCGATTACTTCGCCGGGCGGCGCGCCGCGTTCGACCTGCCGCTCACCGCGCCCGGCAGTCCGTTCCAGGAGCGGACCTGGGCAACACTCCGGCAGATCCCGGTCGGGGCCACCCTCACATACGAGGAGCTGGCAGCCGACGCCGGGCGGCCGGGAGCGCAGCGCGCGGCCGGGACGGCCAACGGCGCGAATCGGATCGCGGTGCTGATCCCGTGCCATCGGGTGATTCGCAAGAGCGGGGAGGTCGGCGGCTACGGGGGTGGCTCTTGGCGCAAGGCCTGGCTGCTCGACCATGAGCGCCGGCTGGCGGGCGATGGTCAGAAGGTGATGTCGGTGCCCATCGCGTGATAGCCGCCGTCGACGTGGATCATCTCGCCGGTGGTCATCGCCGACCAGTCGCTGAAGAGGAAGCAGACCATCTGGCCCACCGGCGTGGCATCGGTCATTGACCAGCCAAGGGGGGCGCGCTTCTGCCACCCCACGGCGATCTGGTCGAAGCCCGGGATGTTCTTGCCAGCCATGGTCCGGATCGGCCCAGCGGAGACGGTGTTGACCCGCACACCGTGCGGGCCGAGGTCGCGGGCCAGGTATCGGGTGATCCCCTCCAGCCCGGCCTTGGCGACGCCCATCCAGTCGTAGATCGGCCAGGCGTAACGGCCATCGAACGTGAGGCTCACCAGGCTCGACGAGCCTGCCGCCTTCATCGGCTCCAACATGCCAACGCCCAGCGCTTTAAGGGAGAAAGCCGATGTCTGGAAGCCCGTCGCCACGCTCTCCCAGGGCGTCTGCAGGAAGTTCCCGCCCAGCGCGTCCTGCGGCATGAAGCCGATTGAGTGCAGGGTGCCGTCCAGCTTGCCCCAGCGCTTCGTCACCTCGGCCGCCACCGCCGCGATCTGCTCGTCGTTGTTGACGTCCATGTCCATGACGTCCGGCACCGGGTCAAGCTTCTTCGCCACCCGCTGGGTGATGCTCATCGCCCGGCCGACGCTGGTCAGGAGCAGCTCCGCGCCCGCCTCCTGGGCGACCTTGGCGGCAGCGAATGCCATCGAGTCGTCGGTCAGGATGCCGGTGATCAGAAGCTTCTTGCCGTCAAGCAACACGGGCGGGATCTACCTCCAGCGCGATGGACCGATGCCGGGCGCGCCAGATTGTAGCCCGATGCCCCGGCCAGCCCCTTGCAGCGGGGACGACGCGGCCTTGTCCTTCTCAGATGCCCGGCTGATGAGCGCTACCCCGTTTCAGCCGCAAGATTGCCCTCAGATGCCCCCCTCGTGAGCGCTGCATCGCACACAACAGCCCCGGCGAGGGCTGACAGCCTGGCTCGCGAGCGTGGCTGCCATTGAGCCAGGCGTGCAACGGGCGGAATCAGCCAGCCAGGGTCCCCCGGGTGAGCATCTGAGACAGCCGCGATGATGGACGGTACCCTGAGCCCGCCATGATGGTCCACCTGTACGACTACGAGCTGCCCATCGCCGATGAACCGGCCGGCATCCCGAACCTGGCCGCCGCCCTGGCCGAGCTGCCGGATGGGGATCGGAAGGCGTTGCTCGGCGGTCTCTTCAAGCAGGAACGCATGCCCGGCACGATGGAACGTCTCTCGACGCTGGTGACCGACCTCGACGCCAGCTTCCGCGATCTGCTGACCCTGCTCGACAACGGCGCGCGGGCGCGCCGGTTCGTGGCGATCGACGAGGCGAAGGCGATCCTGGACCGATACCTCCCATCAACGGCGATTGCCGGCACCCACGACTGGGATGTCGCGCGGCTGCACGAGCCATACGGCGACGGCTCGTACCACGGCAAGCTGCTGAAGCGGGTCCGCAAGCAGCTGCGCAGCGTGTCGAGCCGCGATGCCCTCACCACGCCCTTCCTCCTCCGCCGCGAGTGGAGCCAGTGAGCCGACGTCGCAAGGGCAGGCCGTATCAGCCCTATCCCACTCGCAACGTGAACTGGGGCGCGCGGCTGATCATCGTGGCCGTTGGCTTCATCATGGTGGTGGGGATCGCGATCCTGACGTTCACCCGCTGACGGGTGTCCGGGTCAGTCCAGGTGGACGGTGACCTGGATCACCCCGGCGCCGGTGCTCGCGTCGCTGATGAGAGCCCAGGCCTCCGGAGAGAGGTCCGCCACTTTCTGGCTGCTCGTCCCCCAATAGCAGTCGCAGTAGTCGACAACCGGTAGCGACGCGCACCGGTCGGCGCAGATCGTCACGTTGCGGGCCGCCGGCGGGGGGTCGTACTGACCGCCCAGCGCACCTGGAAGTGCGACGACCGCTTCGCCACGCCAGCCGGCCGAGCAGCAGTACCAGGTGGCGAGGCCCGAGACCTCGTCGCCGGTCAGTGGTGGGGGTGGTGCGGAAGTGATCGCGGGCTGGGCGGCCGGCCTCACAAGGAGTGTCGCCTGCATCTCGGCGGAGCCTGGCGTCGGCAGAGCGCGTGGCTGGCTGGACAGGGTCTCGGGAGCGACGGGTCGGGTCTGCTCCAGCAAGGTCAGCAGCGCCATGCGCTCGCGTCCCGGCGACCCGCGGTCGAGCGTGCTGGTGGCGGGCGCAACATCGAGCAGGAAACTCGGCACAACATCGCCAGGCTGTCGCGCGGACTGGGCCGCGAGCGGCGCGAGGAGAGCAATCCCCAGCGCGCTGGTGGTGGTCAGCACGGCGACGCGCCGTAGCAATTTCGGCAATACCATCCCCTGGTTCAGGCTTGGCCAGATCGTTCCCACGGCCGTGAACGACCGGGCGACGTGAGCGATGCGGGCACCGTTCGCGTCACGAAACCGTCCCATGCAGGACTCGGGCCACCCTACCATCCGCGCCGAAAACGTGTCGAGTTGGACTACCCGATCTGCTCTACCCTCAACTCGCCAGGACCCTGCAGGACCCTGGAGAGAAGATCGTTCGGAGGCAGTTGCGCAGATGCCACGCAAGAAGAAGGAGCCGGAGCATCGCCGCGGTGCGGTGGTGGTGCGCGGCAAGGCCGATGGCGATCGGCGCACCGAGGACCAGGAGCTCCTGCGCTCGCACCCCGAGGTCGAGTTCCGCGATACGGACACGTGGCGGACGCTGCGGATCGTGGGCGAGTTCGTGGAGGGCTTCGACGCGCTGGCCGATGTCGGACCAGCGGTCAGCATCTTCGGCTCAGCACGAGTGGGCCGCCGGAACCGCTACTACGGCGCCGCCCGGCGCGTCTCTGCAGCCCTGGCGCGGCGTGGCTTCGCGATCATCACCGGGGGCGGGCCGGGGATCATGGAGGCAGCCAACCGCGGCGCCAAGGACGGCGGCGGCCTGTCCATCGGCTGCAACATCGAGCTGCCCTTCGAGCAGGGGCTGAACGAGTACGTCGACCTGGGGATGGAGTTCCGTTACTTCTTCGTCCGCAAGACGATGTTCGTGAAGTACGCGGAGGGGTTCGTGATCTTCCCCGGCGGCTTCGGGACTCTTGACGAGCTGTTCGAGGCGCTGACCCTTATCCAGACCGGCAAGGTCGAGCACTTCCCGGTGGTCCTCTACGGCAAGGACTACTGGAACGGGCTCCTGCAGTGGATCCGCGAGAAGCCGCTCTACGAGGAGAAGGTCAGCCCCGAGGACCTCGACCTGCTGATCGTCACGGACGACGTGGAGACGGCATGCAACGCGATCGTCGAGTCGCGCCGCAACCGCGAGAAGCGGGAGCAGCGCGAGCGCGAGGAACGCAAGAGCGTGCGCGCGACGGCCGCAGCGGTAAAGGATGCTGCTCGCTCCTGATCCCAGCCACAAACGTGCCCCTTGACGGTATCAGGTTTCTAGCTGATACTCGCTATATGCGAGTAGCACAAAGCTGGAGACACGAGATGTCGACGGATGCACATCGGGCCGGCCGCATGGCGAGCCTGGTCCTCACGCTTGCCATCATCGAGCTGACGCTCACGACCGCGTACATCCACCTCAGCCTGGGCGGACCCCTGTTCACGCTGAACGCAATCGGCTATGCCGGTCTGGCGCTGGCGGTGGCCGTATCGACCGTGTGGCCGGTGGGCCTCATCGGCCGCCTTGCCTGGCTGCCGCGCCTCGGCCTGGCGTTGTACACACTGGCGACGATCGGCGGCTACTTGGTGATGGGGCCGTACTTCGCGCTCGGCTGGATCACCAAGGCGATCGAGCTGGCGATCCTCACGCTGCTGGCCGCGGATGCCGCTCTGGGAGTGCAATGGCGGGCCCGACCGGATTCGAACCGGCGATCTCCAGCGTGACAGGCTGGCATGTTGGGCCGCTACACCACGGGCCCGCGGGAGCGACGGTGGGCGAGTATAGCAGGGGCCGAATCGGCCTTGACCTGGGCCTTCTTGTTCGTTACTCCCGCCCAGTGAGAATGGGCGGTAAGAAGAAAGCGGCGCTCAGCTCGGCGGCTGGCGCTGGCCGATGACCCAGCGCGCCACCCACGCATAGGCGAGCGCCAGAAGCACGAGGCCGATGCCGGCCGGCAGCATCGCCGCCGGCGGACCGCTCCCGGAGGCCGCGCTGACCAGCGCCGCGACGGCCCACCCAATGGCGAGGAGTGACATCGATGCGGCGAGGACGGCTACCGGGGTGAGCGCCCGCGGGTAGCGTCGCTTGAGCCCAATGGCCGCCAGTGCGTGCACGGCGGCCAGCAGGAGCAGCAGGATGCCGGTGGCCGTGGCAGCTCCGCCCACGGCGTCAACGTCGATCAGGACCGGCGGCAGGAGCGAATAGAGCCAGGCGGCGAACCGCACCCCGATGAGGATCCCTACCACGCCGGCAATTGCCAGCAGGCCGGCCACGACCGCCAGCAGCAGGACGGCAGCGCGCGGCGGCGAGGGCACCGCAGCGGAATCGCGGGTCAGGCGGGCCGACGGACCAGGATGATGGCCGCCACGCCCAGGATGATGGTGGTGACCGCCAGCGCCGCGGCGAGCACCGGATCGCCGCCGCCTTCACCCATCACGCGGATCACGCCCGCCGCGCTGAGCACGGCCACCGCCCCGCTGACCGCCGCGGCGACGCGGCGGCTGCCGCGGACGTCGGCCAGGACGGCGAGCGCCGACCCGACCATGGCGAGGCCGGCAATGATCAGGCCAACTCCCCCCACCACCTGCCCGGTGCCAATGGAGCCAACGTTCGGCGGCGGCGCCGATCCGAAGCGCGAAGCCGCGGTCAGCCCGAAGACGAGCATGGCGATGGCGGCGATGAAGATCGCCAATCCCAGGATGGCCATC
>DASSCW010000071.1:0-3769 GCA_035697465.1 Candidatus Limnocylindria bacterium
CGGCGGGCGCGATGGCCGGGAACCAGGCATCGGGGTCTGGTCCGCCGGTCTCGGCGGTCCCACTCTTTCCCGCGACCGGGATGCCGAAGCCAATGAAGGGGCCGTAGGCCGTCCCGTAGGAGTAGTTCACCACCGCCTGCATCGAGTCGACCACGTAGTCAAGGTGCCCGGCCCTCAGGCTGATGCGCCGGGCGAGCGCCCGACGATTGCGCTCGACCAGGGTGCCCCCGGGCAGCCGGGCCTCCACCACGATTCGCGGGACCCACAGCTTCCCGCCGTTGCCGATCGCCGCGTACGCGTTGGCCAGCTGCAGGGGCGTGCCCAGGTAGCTTCCCTGGCCGATCGCCAGCTGAATCTGATCGAAGGGGCCATACGGTCGGAAGACGTCATCCCAGCGCTTGGTGGACTCGAAGTACTGGTGATCCGGCAGGATGCCGGGCGTATCGGCCAAATATTCCATCCCGGTGGATTGTCCGAACCCGAACTCGCGGATGAGATCGGTCAGGACGTGAGTGTCCTGGTCGTAGACCATGATCGAAAGGGGCATGTAGGTCGTGTTGCAGCTGAAGGCCATCGCCTGGAGCAGGTCGACCAGGCCCGGCAAGCTGTGCTCTTCGTAGTTGCGAAAGGTGAAGCCGGAGAAGGGCCAGGTGCCGTTGCAGGTCATGCGTGTTGCCGGCGACGCGACACCGATCTTCAATGCCGCCGCCAGGGTGAAGACCTTGAAGGATGAGCCGGCCGGGTAGGCGGCCAGCGTGGCGTGATTGAGCCGGGCGGAATCGCTGGGCGCCGCCAACGGCGTGCCACCGACAGTGGTGCCAATGGTCATCGAGTTCGGGTTGAACAGCGGAGCCGATGACAGGGCCCATACGTCGCCGTTGCGCGGGTCGATGACCGCCGTCCCTGCCTCGTTGTAGCCAGCGATGGCGGCATCGGCCGTGGCCTGGATGTCCGGCCGCAGGGTGATGGTCACGTTCGCGCCGTCCACCACGCGTCGCTGTGCGACTGCCACCGGCTCCCCATTCGCCGGATAGGCCATGAGGGTGTAGCCGGGGCTTCCGGCAAGGAGCTCGTCGGCGCCCAGCTCCAGCCCCGAGCGCCCCACCAGCTCACCTCGCCGCAGCCCGGGTCTCGCCCCGGCCGCCACGTCCTGGCGGGTGGCGGGGGTCGCATAACCGATGGTCTGTCCGGCCAGCCACTCCTGTGGGTAGACACGCAGGCCGTCATCGCGAGTTCGCGCGAAGACGGTGCCGTCCTGCGACCTGATCTGCCCGCGCGTTGGCTCCTGGCGCCGTAGCCGCAGGCTGCCGTTCTCACCGAGCTCAGGGAAGACGACGGCCGCGCTCCACTTCAGCTCCCAGTCGGTAGCACCGGCCACCAGCAGCAGGTCGCGCGGCATGTCGATCTCCCCAAAGAGATCGGTGATCATCCGCAGGCGCATCGGGACCCGGAGGGCAGGGATTGGCCCTACCGGCCCTGCCGCTCCAGCTGATGTCGCGGGCAGAGAGATGGGCTGGATGCTGCCCATCCGCCACTCGAGGTCCTGGGCGCCGGTGAGCCGGTTGAACGTCTCAAGCAGATCGACGAAGTCGGCCTCGGCGACCCGCGCCCGGTCGACCTCGGTGAGCATCGCGTACATATCGGTGAAGCGTCCGCTGCGCCACGCGGTGAGGAACGCGTCGACGGCCGCTGGAGCGTCGTCAACTGACTGCAGCGGGACCGGCGTCGGGTACGGAGTCCCGTCGGGCTCCGCGCTGGTGCAGCCGGCAATCGTGACGAAAGCCAGGGCTACCGCCAGCGATCGGCTCACGCTCGGATGGACGCTCATCGCGCGAGCACCACTCGGCGGAACCCTTCGGCGGCGTGGTAGCCCGTCCGCTCGCCGAGTTCCTCAGCCCGGCGGCGTAGCCAGCGGGCGGTCTCGCCGAAGTCATGGAACTGGCTGGCGTGGTGGCTGAGGGCCGCGATCTTCCTGTCGAGGGTGGCGCCAATGTCGACGATCTGGTTCGCCTCATTCGTGCTCCACAGGAACAGCTCGGCGACCTTCCACGGGTCGAGGCCCTGGTCGAGGTGCTGCCGGAAGTTGAGGGGGTCGCGCGCCGTCGGGAAGACCGCGTCGACCGTGACCTGTCCCACGGCGCGGTGGTCCGGATGGTTGACCCACTCGTTATTGACGAAGACGACCGTCGGATCATGGGTCATGACCACTTCAGGCTGAAACGATCGGATGGCGAAGGTGACGCGTTCCCGTAGCCGCAGGCTGACCTCGACCTGGCCGTCAGGCTCGTCGAGAAAGTCGACGCCCGCAACGCCGATCTCGGCGGCTGCCGCGCGCTGCTCGCTTTCGCGCGTGGCGGCGATCACGGTTGGGTCCGCGGAGCGGTCGTCACTGCCCTTGTCCCCCTTCGTCAGCAGCAGGTAGCGCACCTGCGCACCCTCTCCGACCCAGCGCGCGACCGTGCCGGCTGCCCCGAACTCGATGTCGTCCGGATGTGCAGCGACGACAAGGACGCGTTCGGGGGTCGGCAGTCGATCGTCGGGCATGCTCTGGCTGCGCGCCATCGTACCGGACGCGTCCTGCGTGGTCCGGCCTTACGGTCAGTCGGACGTCGCCACCGGTGCGAGTGGAAGCTGGTCGATCGCCTCCGCAGCCGCGATGGCAACCGCGACGGTAGCGGTCGCAGGGGCGAGCTTCACCAGCCGATCGTCCGGCTCGTGCAGCGAGTCGTCGGCCCAGGCGAGAACGTCGTCGTCGTGGGTGAAGAGGATCACCTGCCGCTCGCCGCTGAGCTGGTGCAGGACCTCGAGCAGCTCGCGCTTCCGCTCGCCGTCGGACTGGGCGGTGACCTCGTCCAGGATCAGCGGCGCACGCTCGCCGGTGGTGACCAGGTGCTGGGCCATCGCCACGCGAAGGAGGAGGTAGATCTGCTCGCGCGTGCCTTCCGACAGGAGGCGAGCGTTGCGCCACTGGCCGGTGCTCGCCTCCTTCACACGGACCGCCAGGTTGGATGGGTCGACACTGACTTCCGAGTAGCGGCCGCCGGAGACCGACGGCAGCCAGCGCGCCAATGCCTGTCCCAGGATTGGTGCGAGGTCACGATGGACGCGCTCCTCGGCCGCCCGCAGGAGGCGGATGGTGGTGTCAATGCTCGTCGCCAGCGACGAGACGCGCTGCAGGTCCGCGGACGCGGCCATCGCGGCCTCCTCCGCCTCCGGGACGGACGGCAAGGCGTCGCGCCGCTCGGCCAGCGCTCCCGCCTGGAGGTCCACCTCGCGCCGGAGGCGTTCATCCGCCGCACGGAGCTCGGCCAGTTGCCGCTCCGGGTCTGCACTCTCCTCCAGCCACACGGCATCGGCGGGCAGGGCGGCGGCCAGCTCGGCAGCTCGCTGCCGTCGCCGAGCAGCCTCGGCCTCCAGGTCCGCCAGGGTGCTTCCGTCGAGGAGCGTCTGCAGCTGCTGCCACTCTGCCTGTGCCTGCTGGTTAGCCTGCAGCTCGAGGCTGCGTCCGCCACGCCATGACTCCAGTGCGGCCGCGATCGCCTCCGGATCCCCCTCGACCGGCAGCTGGAGCTCGGTCGCTGCCGCGCGCAGAGCCGCGACGATCACCTCGCGGCGTTCCGTCGACGCTGCCGCCGCTTGCTCGGCGGCAAGCCGCGCCCCGTGCTCGGCGCGCAGGACGTCGGCGCGATCCACGGCGCGCTGCAGAGAGGCTCGCGACTCGCACGCGCGCAGGTACTCGGCCAGCGCCGTGGCCGGATCCGTTTCGTTG
>DASSCW010000072.1:0-5559 GCA_035697465.1 Candidatus Limnocylindria bacterium
CAACGGGTATCGACACCACCGGGTGGGCTCGCGGAGCCACGTTGCACCTGCAGGGTGTCGTCGGCCAGCGCGACTCGAGCGGGACGGGGACGGCCGGGTATCGGCTGCAACCGCGGGACGGCGCTGACATCCTGGGCTTCGTACCACCGCCGACGCCCAACCCTTCGGCGTCGGGGAGCGCGAGCCCATCGCCGTCGGGCGACCCGTCCCTGATGAGCATCGCCGACGCCCGAGCGATGCCGTTCAACGCGCGCGTATCGGTGCGGGGCATCGTGACGTTGCCTTCGGACCTGGCAGACGATGGGACCGCTGCGATCCAGGACTCGTCCGGCGCCATCCTGCTGCGGCTTGGGGATGAAGCGGGAAGCCTGGCGCTCGGCGATCTCATCGAGCTCACAGGCACGCGCTCGACGAAGTCGGGCATGGAGACGATCCGGATGGTGGAGCCACCGCGCCGGCTCGGCCACCAGGCACAACCCGACCCGCAGCGACGCGGTACGGGCGCGCTCGGCGAGGCCGAAGAGGCACTGCTGGTCGTGGTTCGCGGCGCCGTCACCACCTCCGCGCGGCGCACCAGCGCCGAGAACGTGTACTTCGACGTGGACGACGGTTCCGGCCCGATCCGGGTCTTCGTGTCGCCGCGCTCGGAGGCCCGCACGGACGGGATCGTGCTTGGGTCCTGGGTCGAGGTGCGTGGGATCCTGGGTCAGGAGACCACCGGCCGACTGCCGGACCGCGGATATCGCATCTGGCCGCGGATGTCGGACGACCTCGCCATCGTGGCGACGGCGACCGGCTCCGGATCCCCGGATGGTGGCGCTCCACGGGACGAGGGTGGTGCCGTGACAGGCGCGGCAGCAACCGCCGGCGCAGGCGCGGCAGCAACCGCCAGGGCAGCGCAGCAGGGTGTTCCCCGCCTGGCGCTCTCGGCAGCCACCGCATCGGTGAGCCCAGTGATACCCACGACGACCCGACGGGCCGATAGCCGGGAGCATGCGCCGGCGGAGGTCGCGGCGGCGCTGCTGATGCTCGGCGGCCTCTTCCTTGGTGGTTCCGGGTGGCTGGTCGCGCCGCCTGGTCGCGCCGGCCAGCTACTCGCCGCGTTGCGTTCCCGATTGGGACCGCGAGACGAGCCAGACGACGCCGGTCCGCCGCCGCCGACGACCGATCCGCTGCCAACGCTGGTGCCGCTGACCGTCATCGAGGGCGCGACGCACGGCTCACGCTCAGGCGGCAAGCGTATACTCCCGCCGACCTGAGCCCTGAGCACGAGCCACGCTCAAATCACGCTCGCACGGAGGTAGCCGCCGCCACGTGACCGACGTATCCCACGCCGATCTTCCATTGACCGGCAATCGCCAGTACCACATCGCGCTCGAGCGGGGTGAGCTGGCCGAGTACATCGTGCTGGTGGGCGACCCCGGACGGGTTGCCAAGGTGAGCGCGCATTGGGACGCCGTCGAGCTCGAGCGGAGCAACCGCGAGATCACCACCGCGACGGGTACCTATCGCGGTATGCGGGTTTCCGCCATGTCGACCGGCATGGGCCCGGACAACGTTGAGATCGTGCTGGCGGAGGTCATGGAGATCACCGATCAGCCGGCCTTCGTGCGCATCGGCTCATCCGGAGCCCTGCAACCGGAGATCGAGCTCGGGGACCTCGTGGTCTCGATCGGCGCCGTCCGATTGGAGAACACGACCGACTTCTACGTCCACCCTGGATACCCGGCCATCGCCCATCGGGAGGTGGTCTCGGCCCTCGAGGCGGCATGCCTGCAGCTGGGCTATGCGCATCACCTCGGGCTGACTGCGACGGCGAGCGGGTTTTACGCTCCGCAGGGAAGACAGATGCGCACGCTCCCAGTTCGCTATCCTCAGCTCGCGGAGGAGCTGCGACAACAGCGTGTCGCGAACCTCGAGATGGAATCGTCGGCGCTTTTCGTGCTGACGAGCCTCGCGGGGCTCCGCGCAGGAACGGTCTGTGCGGCGTACGCACAGAGGATCGAAGGGACGTTCCTGGAAGGTGCGGCGAAGGAGGCCGCGGAGGCACGTTGCATCGATGCCGGGCTCACCGGTATCCACCTGCTCTGGCAGAGAGACCAGGAGCAGGACGGAGATCCCCGACGTCGATCGTCGCTGATCGACGGGCGAGGCGGGGAGCAGTAACCAACCGGCGCGTTTCAGCCGGAAGAAGGAGGCAACCGACCGATGGCGACCAATGCCTATTGCGTGAAGTGCAAGGCTAAGCGCGACATGCTGAACGAGCAGAAGATCACGATGAAGAATGGCAAGCCTGCGACCGAGGGCAAGTGTCCGGTCTGCGGCACCAAGATGTTCAAGATCGGCGGCTGAGGAGAACCTCACCCCATCTACCGCTCATTCGAATAACGCGCACGCCGCCCGGCCGCGCGTCGTCGGACACAGGGTCCGCCGGTGCCGCCGGGCGGCTCGGCGTCCGGGCCGCGATACAATGGTGGCCTCGTGGATGAGCCAGCCGGCCAGCCGATCCTGGCGATCGACCTGGGCGGCACCCGGATCCGCGCAGCGTATGTGAGCCCCGACCTGACGCTCGCGTCGCGCATCGCGGTCGACACCAATGACCAGGAGGGCGTGGACGCCGTCGTGCACCGTATCTGCAGCCTGGCGGACGACGTGAGGCGTGCCGCCCACGATGCCGGGCTGCCCGATCCTGTCGGTGTCGGCATCTCATCTCCCGGTCCGCTGGACCCCTGGAAGGGCGTGGTGGTCGCTCCCCCCAACCTGGCCGGGTGGCACGACGTTCCGCTAGCCGGTCGCGTGCGAGAAGCGACGAAGCTGCCGGTCTTCCTGGAGCGCGACACGAACGTGGCGGTCATGGCGGAGTGGCGCCACGGTGCGGCGCGTGGGACGGACGACGCGATCTACGTGACCGTCTCGACCGGCATCGGCGGCGGCGTCGTGATCGACGGGCGGCCGCTGGTCGGCGCCGACGGCACCGCCGGCGAGGTAGGCCACATCACGGTTGACATCGACGGTCCGCTATGCGGCGACGGCTCGCCGGGCCACGCGGAGGCGATCGGCTCCGGTACTGCGCTGGCCCGCGAGGGCCGGGCGCTGTTGGAACGGGGAGAATCCGAGTCGCTTGCCCGGGTCTTTCGAGCGTCCGGAGCTTCGGAGCTCGGTGCCGAACACGTCGCGCAGGCCGCTGCCGAGGGCGACGCCGCGTGCCAGTCGCTGCTGGATCGGGCGTGGGTTGCCGTCGGCGCCATGTGCGCCAGCCTGGTGAACGTGCTGAATCCGGAGGTCATCGTGCTCGGCGGCAGCATCGCCGCCCACCACCCGCAGCTGTTCGACGTCGTGCGCCGCGAGATTCAGCGTCGCGCTTTCGCGGCTCCTGCACGGCGCGTGCGGGTGGTGGCCGCCGAGCACGGCGACGATGTCTCGCTGATCGGTCTGCTGCCGATCGTCAATGAACGACTGCACGATCCTGCCTTCCGGCAAGGGTCGGCCACTGTGCTGAACGCGTGAGGAACTGTCCGTGACCCGAATCGGCATCAACGGCTTCGGCCGCATCGGCCGTCAAACATTGAAGGCCATCATGGAGCGCCATCCCGATCAACTCGAGGTGGTGGCCATCAACGATCTGGCGCCAACCGCCACCAACGCCCACCTGTTCAAGTACGACTCCACCTACGGTCGGTACCCCGGCGAGGTGTCGGCAGGCGAGGGCCAGATCACCGTCGACGGCCACGTCATCAAGGCCTTCAGCGAGAAGGATCCGGCGGCGCTGCCGTGGGGCGAGCTTGGGGTCGACCTCGTCATCGAGTCGACCGGCATCTTCACCGATGCCACCAAGGCGCATGCCCACATCGATGCGGGCGCCCGCAAGGTGATCATCAGCGCGCCCGCCAAGAACGAGGACGTCACGCTGGTGCTCGGCGTGAACGAGGATCAGTACGACTCGGAGCGGCACCACATCGTCAGCAACGCCTCGTGCACGACCAACGGACTCGCGCTGCCGGCGAAGGTGGTGTGGGACAGCTTCGGCATCGAGCACGGGCTGATGACCACCATCCATTCGTACACGAACGATCAGAACGTGCTGGACGTCTTCCACAAGGACCTGCGTCGAGCGCGCAGTGCCGGACAGAACATCATCCCCACCAGCACCGGCGCGGCAAAGGCTCTGGCGCTCGTCATCCCGGAGCTGAAGGGCCGATTCGACGGGTTCTCCCTGCGCGTGCCGACGCCGACCGTCAGCGTGATCGACTTCGTGGCGGTCACGACTCGCCCGGTCACGCGCGAGTCCGCGAACGAGGCCCTGATGGCCGCGGCAGACGGACATATGCAAGGGCTGCTCGGCTATACCGAGGAGCCGCTCGTGAGCATGGACTTCAAGGGAGACGAGCGCTCGAGCATCGTGGATGCTGCATCGACCATGGTGGCGGGCGAGAACCTCCTCAAGATCGTCGCCTGGTATGACAACGAGTGGGGCTACAGCTGCCGCGTGGCGGACCTCGCCAAGTACATGGCCGATCGCCTCTGATGGCGGCCACCTCATGAACAAGAAGACGGTCCGGGATATCGACGTCCACGGCAAGCGCGTCTTCCTGCGCGCCGATCTCAACGTCCCGCTCGACGACGGCAAGATCACCGATGACACGCGCATCCGAGCCAGCCTGCCGACGATCATCTACCTGCTGGAGCAGGGCGCCAGCGTGGTGCTTGCCAGCCACCTCGGACGGCCGAAGGGAAAGGTCAACGACGCGCTGCGACTGAAGCCGGTGGCCGATCGGCTTGGCCAGTTGATGGGCCGCCCGGTGCGCATGACCGGCGACGCGCTGGGGCCGGGCGTCGTGACCGCCGTCGACAAGCTGCGGCCCGGCGACATGCTGCTGCTCGAAAACCTGCGCTTCCACGGGGAGGAGGAGGCGAACGACCCCACCTTTGCCAAGGCGCTGGCTGACATGGCGGACGTGTACGTGAACGACGCCTTCGGCTCGGCGCATCGGGCGCACGCCTCGACGGAGGGGATCACGCACCACCTGCCAGCGGTGGCGGGACTGCTGATGGAGCGTGAAGTGAGCGCGCTGTCAGATCTCCTGGAGCGCCCGCCGAAGCCGTTCCACACCGTGATCGGCGGCGCGAAGGTATCCGGCAAGCTGGAGGTGCTCGAGTCGCTCCTCTCCCGCTGCCAGGCCGTGCTGGTCGGCGGCGGCATGGCGAACACCTTTTTGGCGGCACGCGGCCTCTCGCTCGGCAAGAGCCTGGTCGAGACGGAGCAGCTGGAGAACGCGGAAAGGATCATCGGCGAGGCTCGTCGCAAGCGCGTGCGCTTCATGCTGCCGACCGACGTGGTCATTGCTGCGCAGATTCATCCGCGGTCGCAGCGGCAGGTCGTCGGTGTCGACGAAGTGCCCAAGGATTGGAGCGTGGTCGACATCGGGCCCCAGACCATGGCCGCCTACACCGAGCACCTGCGCAAGGCGAAGACGATCTTCTGGAACGGACCGATGGGCATCTTCGAGATCGCGCCCTTCGCCGAGGCGACCAACGCGATGGCGCGATTCCTGGCCGAGC
>DASSCW010000073.1:0-5591 GCA_035697465.1 Candidatus Limnocylindria bacterium
GGCTGGCGGTGACGTGCAGGTCCGCGTCAAGCGCGCTGCGGACGAGCTGGCGGCAGTGATCAGCGCAGGCGACGCGCGGCCGGTGGACCTGGTCTCGGTCGATGGGCGCCTCGCCCTGTTCGCCGGCGCCGGCTGGGACGCGCGCGTGGCCGGACGATATGCCGCTGCCGGGGCCCGCAAGTGGCGCGGCTGGGCGGCGGCGGTGGTGCGCTCGATGCCGGACCTCGTGCGGCGGCCCTCCGTCGTGGTGGAGGCGGATGGCGAGGTCGTGCACGAGGGGCCGATGGAGCTGCTGGTGGTCGGCACCACGCCTTGGTTCGGGCGCGGGTTGCTCGTCAACCCCGGCGCGCGCATCGACGCCGACCAGCTGACCCTGCGTGTCTTCCCGGGTCCCTTGCCGTCCTTCGTGCTGGAGGCCGTGCGCTGGGCGGCGCGCCGCAAGCCGGCCGCGCCAGGCCACCCGGCGGCAGTCGTGCGGCTCCGCGTTCTTGGCGAGGGCGTGATCCCGGTGCAGGCGGACGGAGACCTGATCGGTGAGCGCGCCACCTGGGAGTTCACGCTGTCGCCGGCGGCGGTCAGGCTGATCGGGAGATGGAAGCCGATGGCCGGGTCAGCGACCCGGCCATCGTGAGGCGTCAGCGGTTGGAGCAGTCTGCTACGGGTTGATCTCCCACACGTAGTTGCTCCAGTTGGCGAGGATGGTGCGCTCGCCACCGCAGTTGAAGTCGGCCAGGAACTCGGCGAAGGTGCAGGTACCGCCGATGTACTCGGTCGTCATCCAGATATCGCCGTTCTCGTCCGCAAACGCGGTCGAGTAGTCACCCCAGCGCTCCACGCCGCCGTTCGACGGTGCCAGGCTGCGGTACCCGGTGAAGCCATCGGCCGGGCCCGCGCCCGCCCCGATGATCTCGACCGGGCCAACCCCATCCTCGTCGATGCGCGAGTAGGCCGCGCTCGGGAAGAAGTCAGGGCCGACCACTGAGTAGGCGATTGCGCCTTCTCCAGCGGCATTGACCGCCACTGCCGGGTACAGGACGTTGTTGCGGTCGATGCTGATGTAGCCGCCGTTGACGAGGTCGCCCTCAAGGTCGCTGCCGGACCAGCTTGGCTCGACGACGAACCAGGCGATACCGACGCGCGTCCGACCGTTGGCGGTCTTGACGGCCGTGTTGAGGCCCGACCACAGCTTGCCGTCCGCAAAGTAGGTCTGGTTCATCCGATCGTCGTTGCCGGCGATCAGGTTCAGGTGCTCGCTCGTCTTCGGCACGCCCAGAACCTGCGGGGCGAGCTTCGTGCCCAGCAGCTCCAGCAGCGGCGTGCTGCCTTCACGCTGCGTGGCATTCGGCGGAGCCGCGTACGTCTGGGTCTGCACGATCTCGTACTGCATGGCCACGTCCGGCTCTGCGTCGGCGAGGCTCGAGGTGTTGGTCATGGCCCACACCGCGATCCGGTTGTCATCGCGGCCCGTGAACTCGAGCGCGCTCAGGAAGTAGGCCGTGCCGCCGTTGCCGGCCTCGAAGCTGCCTCCTGGCGGACTGGTCGCCGGTTGCAGGGAATACGCCGGCCCCTCCTCCAGCGCCGGCTGGAAGATGGAGACGACCGTGGGCGATCCGCCTGCCGCCAGGATGTCCTTCGACATGGCATAAACCATCGCCCCGTTGAATCCGCCCGTGAACAGCGGGAACTCGTTGGTGGTGATGTAGAAGCCGTGGTCATCGGCACCGATCAGGGGCTGGTCACCGAAGCACGGGCAATTGCCGTGATTCGGGGTCCCACCGGTTCCGTCATTCGTGGTGTCGATGATGTAGATGGTCCAGTTGTTCAAGTTGCTCGGGTTGGCCGTCGGGCTGACCGCCAGGTAAATGAACGCGTCACCGGTGAACGCGCCGGTGTTGACGTCAATGCCAAGGACCAGGAAGGTCAGGAACCAGCGCTGGACCTCCGGATCGTAGTAGCACTTCGGATCGGCGGTGAACTCACCGAACTTGCCGGTCACCCGGTTAATCTCGGGCTGGAGGTTGAAGAAGTCGTTGACCGGCACGACCGCCGAGACCGCCGCTCCTGCCGTCGTGCGCACTTGGATGGCGGTGTTCACCGCCTCGAGGACGAAGCCGTTTCCGACGCACAGGTTGGAGTCCGGGGGCTCGAGGCTGAACTGGGTGTTCGTGTACGCACCTGTGCCGGCGAAGCGCTGGTCGAAGTGGTTGATGCCATCCCACTGCGACAGCGCCGATCCGGCGATCACGGCCGAACCCGCGGGGCGCGGCACATTGGCCGAGGGCCGGGTGGTGGTGCTCTGGTTGTTGCTGATCTGCGCGTTGGTCGGTGAGCGGAACTTTGGACGACGCCGAATCTCCAACGCCAGGTCGACCAGCGCCTCGCCCGATGTGGGCGCTCCGGCGCCTGCGGTGACCCTGGTCGCGCCACTGGGCGACAGCTTTTGGGTCGACGCTTCGCTCGCGGGCCGGGCGGCCCCGGCGGCGGGCACGATGGTCAGGAGCAGGACGAGCCCGGCAAGGAGCGCGCCGAATCGCTGGCGCCTCGACAGGCTCCGAGGGGTGGACGGTGACATGCAGTACCTCTCTCCAGGTGGGTCTCCGGGCGGCCGCAGCGAGCCGCGCTCGACGGATCGTGGGGGGACATACTGCGCGTCTTCGGGAAGGGGAGGCAACTCGCCGCCAAAGGTCCCGGTGCGCCCGCGCACCGTGAGCTGCCCGCCGCGTCAGGTGGGCCGGATGCGCCGCAATTGGTCGAGCGCCCCGAAGGCCGCTCGGCGCAGTCGTTGCTCCCCGCTGCCGTGGATCCGAATCTCCCGCATCGGCATGCTGAGGTGGCCGAGGAGCGCGACGCGTACCCGGCTGCGGCCGTGGGCATCCTGTGGCAGCAGGGAGAGCTGCACGACCGCATCCGCGACGGGCGGCGAGGGCGCGCCACCCGCATCCAGTACGCCGCCCAGGTACCGCGCCGCCCCTTGCACGCCGTCCGCCGCGGCCAGGATGGCCAGCAGCGATCCGTGCGTGTCGGCCTCCCACGAGGCGAGGGTTGCGGCGCCGCGAGCGCCCAGCGCCGCCAAAGCCACGCTGGCCAGATCGTCGGTGTTCGTGCCCCAGACGGCGTCGCCGAGAATCGTTGACGCGCGCTCAATCAGGGGCGGCAGCAGCTCCGAATCGTCGCGCGTACTGAAGCGGAGATGGACGCCGTCGTCCCGGGCGTAGATGCCGGCGTTCACCCCTGCGCCGGGCCGCTCGAGCAGGTCACCGACCCACTCGGCCACTGCCGATTCGCCGACCCCGAAAGTCTTCACCGAGCCTACGTGAAGCGGCTGCAGCGCGAAACGCTCGGCCAACCGCGGCGCCGCCTGTTCGGCGAACATCCGGCGCATCTCCGACGGGACGCCTGGCATCAGCACGGCCACCGTCTCATCCCGATCGACCCACCAGCCCGGCGCTGAACCGATGGGGTTCGGCAGCGCGTCGGCCGACGGGATGCGGAGTGCCTGCCGCAGGTTCGACTCCGGCATCTGCCCGATGGCCCCGAACCGCTCCCGCAACTGCCCCTCGAGCATCGGGTCTGCGGTCAGCGGCTCGCCGAGGGCATCGGCGAGGCCTTCACGCGTCAGGTCGTCGTGTGTGGGACCCAGCCCTCCGGTGGCCAGCACCACGTCTGCGGTGGCGCGCGCCTCGCGGAACGCATCAGCAATTGCCTCACGGTCGTCGGGCAGGAGTCGCACGCCGTCAAGGGAGATGCCAAGGATGGCCAGCTCGCGGCCAAGGAACGCCGCATTCGTGTCGACCGTCTCGCCGGCCAGCAGCTCGGACCCGACGCTCAGCAGCTGGGCGCGCGGCGCTGCCTCTGTCACGGATCAGCTGAAGCGTTCGCGCAGCGGCTGGGCCACCCGTTCCGCCAGGCGTCGGAGCCCATCGGGCCCATCGCTGGCCGGCATGAGCAGGATGATGTGGTCGGCACCGTCACGGGCGAACGTGGAGGCGACCTCCAGCAACGCCCCGTAGTCGCCGTCGCGCAGGAAGCCCTGGGCGCTGATCTCGATCTCCGCCGGGTCGCGGCCGACCGCCTCGCAGTGCCGCAGCAGGGCGTCGCGCTTCTCGACGAATGTCGAGGGGTCGCCGGTCTGGTTCCAGCCATCGGCACGTTCGGCAACGATCCGAAGGCCGCGGCGAAGGCCCTGGGTGCCGAGCCAGATCGGCGGTCCGCCGGGCGTCAGCGGGGCGGGATCGCAGACCGCGTCGGCGAGCCGATACGGCGGCGCGTCAAGCGAGACGCCGTCCGGGTGCTGCCAAAGGGCCTTGATGACCTGGACCGCGCCGTCCAGCATCGTGATTCGCTCGCCGATGGGTGAAAGCTCGAGCCCATACATGGCGTGCTCCTGCTCGTGCCAGCCGGCGCCCAACCCCAGGACGAAGCGGCCCGGCGCAAGGTGATCCATGGTTGCGCCCATGTTCGCCACCAGCGCCGGGTGGCGGTAGGTGTTGCTCAGCACCAGGTGGCCGAACTGCAGGCGCTTCGTCAGCACCGCCAGCGCCGCCGCCAGGACCATTCCCTCGTGGCTGCCGCCGCCATCGTCGCCGAGCGCGACGAAGTGGTCGAAGATCCAGGCGGAGTCGAAGACCTCGAGCGTGTCGCCGAGCTCCCACGTCTCCCGCAGGGTCGGCCAATCGACGTTGGTCTGGCTGGTCTTGAAGCCGATCCGCACGCATCGAGTCTAGCGAGGCTCCCCCCGCAGCGGGCCGGGGCGCATCGGGCTACGATCGGCTCACTGAACAACCCAGAGGAGACCGCCGTGACCGACCCTGCCCTGACCATCGAGCGGGTCCTGTCCGACGACCTGCGCGAGTGGCTCACCACCGGGCTTCGCTACCCGGTGCTCGCCGTGCTGACGACCGACGGAACGCCTAGCCAATCGGTCATGTGGTTCGAGCTCGACCGCGACCAGCCCGACACCATCCTGATGAACACCAAGGTGGGGCGCGCGAAGGACCGATACCTCCGTCGCGACCAGCGCGTCAGCCTCTGCTTCGAGGAGGGTCTGACCTGGGTTGCGCTGCGGGGCCGGGTGGAGCTCGACGATCACCGTGATCGTGCCCTGGCCGACATCCAGCGGCTGGCCGTGCGCTACGGCGACGACCCGCACGACTTCGATGGCCAACAGCGCGTCACCATCCGGATGCGAGTCGAGAAGGTGATCCGGCATGAGTGAGGACGAAAACATGTCCCGGCCGGCCATCCCGGAGATCGAGACGGAGCGGCTGGTGCTGCGCGGACCGGCCGACGGCGATGTAGAGGCATGGGCCACCCACCTCACCAATCCAGCTGACTTTCGCTTCATCCCGTGGCGCAAGACGGACGAAACGCCCCACGAGCGTTCAGCGCGCATCCTGGGCGGCCTCGAGAAGCTGTGGGCGAAACAACCACCTGGTGGGATGGGGTGGGTGATCGTCCGTAAGGCCGACCCGCTCCTGATCGGATTGGGCGGCCTGGACCAGGTGGAGGGCACCAGTGACGGCGAGATCGACTATCGACTCGGCAGGCCGTTCTGGGGCCAGGGTTACGCGAGCGAAGCGGCGCGAGCCATG
>DASSCW010000074.1:0-22074 GCA_035697465.1 Candidatus Limnocylindria bacterium
TTCTTCGGGGTTCCCTTCCTTCCGTACGGGCTCCTGGTGCTCGCCATCACCTTCGTCGGCTCGGTGGACTACGTGCCCGCCATCCTCTACCGGGCCACGCAGCAGCCGGAGAAGTTCTTCCTCTTCAACTTCGGATCGTTCGCGCTGGCGAGCGTGCTCTCGCTGGGCATGGTGCTGGCGGGATTCGGAGCCACGGGGGCGCTGATCGGCCAGCTGGCCGGTGGCTCGATCATCCTGCTGGTCGCGATCGTCATCGCCTTCCGGGCGCGCGGCGAGACGTGGTACGGACACGCGTTGCGTCCGGCGCTGCGCTTCGGCCTGCCGCTCGTACCGCACCAGCTGGCCACCTGGGGGCTGCGATTCTCCGATCGGTGGCTGCTCGGCCTGCTGCTCCTCCTACCGAACGGTCAGCTCCTGCCAACCGGTCAGCGGCTGGCGGCGGTGGGCGCCTACTCGGTCGGCTATCAGATCGGCAACCTCGTCGCGATCGTGGCCATGTCCTTCAACGCCGCGTGGACCCCCTATTTCTACCGGGTCGCCGACGAGCCGGAAGGCCCGGAGATCTATCGCGAGATCTTCACCCTCACGACGCTCGCGTTCCTGTGGATGGCGCTCGGGCTCGCCAGCACCGCCAGCGAGGTGGTGGGCGTCATCTCCCGCCCGGGGTACGCGCCGGCCGCGCAGGTCCTGCCGGTCATCGCCTTCGCATCGGTCAGCCAGGCCCTGTACACGATGCTGGTGGGGGTGGTCCTTTTCCGCCGGCAGACGGCGGTCCTGCCGCTGCTGACGGTGGCATCGGCATTCGTCAACATCGTCCTCAACCTGTCGCTCATCCCGCGGGTCGGGGTGATGGGCGCCGCCTGGGCCACCTTCGCCGCCTACGGGCTGTTCGCACTGCTCACCTTTGCGGTGGCCACTCGCCTCTACCCCGTGCGGCCCGACTACCCGCGCCTGCTCTCCGGGCTGCTGCTGACGCTTGCAGGCCTGGCGGTGGCCCGCGTCCTCACGCCCATGGACGAGCCGCTCCTGATCAGGGGCCTCATCCACGTGGCCGTCACCCTGGCGGTCGGCGGCGTGCTGCTGGCCCTTGCGCGGAAACCGATCGGCAGGCTCAGGTTACGAATGGCCGCTGCCCAGGTCCGGGCGCAGCCGGTGGCGGTCTGACCGCCCGATGCGTGAGCCACTCACCCCCGATCCCTGGTCGCGCGAGGCGTCCGAGCGGGCGCGGGCCACGGCGCGTCGACTGACCGATCTCGCCGCATCACGTCGGCCGGACCTGTTCGAGATGGAGGGAGTCGACCTGCGTGGCGCGGTGGAGCAGGCACTCTTCGGCCGTCTCCGTGGCGGAGGCACCCGGCGTCGCGATGCACACGCTGCGATCTCGCGGGCACGCTCCGTGGCGCGGATTGGCGCCCGCACCGCCTCGTCACTGCTCCGACGGCCGACGCCGGAGCCTGGCGACATCGTGGTGGTCCTGCTCACCGCTGCCCAGGTGCGGATCGTCGACTCCATCCGCGAGCAGCTGGTCGCTCGGAAGCAGCGGATCTTCCTGGTGTTCGAGTCGCAGGACCGCCGAGCGGTCCGCGGCCGGCCCGGAGCCGCCCGGTTGGTCGACCAGCTTGATCCGGGGCGAGCCCTCCGCCTGCTCGGCTTCGAGCGGCGCCTGGCGTTTGGCCTCTCCAAGGCGACGCGCGACTTCGACTCCGTGCTCGATCGCCCCGCGGCGAGGCTGATGCGCCGAACCATGGCCGACTCGATGGGGCGGATCGCCTTCTACGCCACCTGCCTGGAGGCGCTTGCTTCCCGCCGGCCGGCGCTGATGACCACCTTCAACGAGATCGGCCGCTGGTCGCGCCTGCTCGCGCAGGCCGCGCGACGCCACGACGTGCCGTCGCTGGACATCGCCCATGCCGAGGCGGCCGACGAGATCGCGATCCAGGGCGTCGACTACGACCGTTTTGCGGTCTTCGGTCCTGCCGCGGCACGCGTGCTCGAGCGGGCGGGCGTGCCTGCGCAACGGATCGTGCAGGTCGGCGCGCCTCGATTCGACCGCCTCATCGAGCGCCATCGCGGCACGCCGACGCCGCCGTCCGAGCGGCGCGTCGTCTTCGCGTCGCAGTGGCTGGGCGGCCAGATGACGGCCGCCGTCAAGCGTCGCACCCTGGAGGCTGCGCTGGCGGCGGCGGAGGCAGTGGCGCCCTGCGAGTTCGTGGTGCGGCTGCACCCGATCGAGCGCGACAAGGTCGTGCGGCAATCCCTGCCTGCGGTCAGCCCTGTCGGCGTCACCATCCGCGTGGAGGAGTCCGGTGACCTCTATGACACGCTCGACGGGGCGTGGCTGATGGTGACCGGCTGGTCGAACACGGTCTTCGAGGCAATCCTCTCGCACGTGCCTGCGCTGTGCGTCACCGCCACGGGTCGTGAACCGCCGACTCCCTTCGCGCGCGAAGGCCTGGCGCTGAGCGCCGAAGATCCCGCCTCGGCCGCCCAGGCGGCCGCCTCGCTGCTCGATCCGGATGCGTGGGTCGGGGCACTCGACCGTGCCCAAGGAGCGATCGCCGACCACCTCGGCCCGCTGGACGGCCGCGCCTCCGAACGGGCAGCCGACCTGATGATCAGGCTCGCCTCGCGCTGACGCCGTCAGTCGCGAGCGGCCGCCGCCCGCCCGTAGGCCGCGAGGAGGTTTTCGGCGGACACGCGCCAGGCCAGCGGCCCCGCCATGCGCTCGCGACCGGCCTTCGCCATCGCCTCGCGCCGCTCGGGTTCCCGGAGCAGTTCCACCACCAGCAACGCCAGAGCGGCGGGGTCGTTGGGCGGCGCGTAGATCGCTGCGTCCGCCGCCGAGACGCGCGTCTCCTCCAGGTCGAAGGCCACGACCGGCACGCCCATGGCCATGTACTCCAGGGTCTTGTTCATGGTGCAGTACTCGTTGAAGTCGTTGGCAGGGTCGGGGCTGACAGCCACGTCGGCGGTGGCCAGCGTGCGGCGCACCTGCTCATCGGGAATGCGGCCCGTGAACTCGATGTCGTGGCTGAGCCCGCGGTCCTCGACCGTCGTCCGCAGCGCGTCGAGCTGGTTGCCGCCGCCCATCGCCACGAATCGGACCTCTCCGGGCATCTCGGCCAGGACGTGGCGGGCAGCCTCCACGAACAGGTCGACGCCGTCCTGCGGGCCCATCGTGCCGAGGTAGGTGACCAGGAACTGACGGCCACCCTTCAGCTCAGGGTCGGCATCGACCGGGAAGATGCGCCCCGGATCGGGCGAGCTGCGCACCACCGTCACTCGCTCAGGGCTAACGCCGCCCCGCTCGATGGCGAATCGGCGGTACGTCTCGTTGGTGGCGATCACCGCATCGGCTGCGCGGTAGGTCTGGCGCTCGCACCACAGCAGGAACCGATGGATCCGCCCGCCCTTGCGCCCGCCCTGTGCGACGTACACCTCAGGCGCCAGGTCGTGCTGGTCGTAGACGAAGGCCGACCCGAGCGCCTGGAACAGCCTCCCGATCGGGAAGAAGAAGTCCGGCGGGTTGCAGGCGTGCACGACGTCGAATCGGCGCCCGCGCCAGGCGAGCAGCGAGAGGATCAACGTGGCCGGAATCGCAACGGCGTATTCGGCCAGGTGGTGGAGGAGGCCGGCAGCCGTCGTCGGCAGCGGGTAGCGGAAGATCTCGACACCGTCGATGCGCTCATGCCAGCGTCGCGCACCCTCGCCCATCGGGCAGACCACCGTTACCTTCCAGCCCGCGCGCTGGAGGGTGGTCGCCTCGCTCCACACGCGGCGGTCAAACGGAACCGGCAGGTCCTCGACCAGGATCAGGGCCCGGCGGCCTCGCCCGCGCGTCACCAGCCGATGCCGGCGTAGGCGTCCGGCATCTCGTCGGTCTGCCAGGGGACGCCCGCCAGATCGACGACGGTCTGTTCGGGCCGCAGCCGCTGGGGCAAGGTCTCTATCGCCGGCCAGAGCTTCGTGATCACGATCACGTCGCTGGCGGCGAGCGTGGCGTCGAGCGACTCGCTCAGCAGGCGGCCGAGGTGGGGGAGATGCTCGTCGATGAAGGCGCGGTTCGTGCCGCGCAGGGTATCGGGCCGGACGTCCTCGTCGTAGATCGAGAGCTCGTAACCACGCCCGAGCAGCCGCTCCGCCAGGGCGACGGCGGGCGACTCGCGCAGGTCATCGGTTGATGCTTTGAACGAGATGCCCAGGATGCCGACCCGTCGCTTGCCGGTTGCCTCGATCAGTGCCACACCGCGGTCGAAGTGGGCCGCGTTGGAGGGGAGCGCTGCCGACAAGAGCGGCAGGTCGAGGTCGGACTTCCGCGCGCGATCGGTCAGGGCGCGCAGGTCCTTGGGCAGGCACGAGCCGCCGAAGGCATATCCCGGTCGCAGATAGGCGGGGCTGATGTTGAGCCGATCGTCGGCGGTCATCAGCTCCATCACCTTCCGTCCGTCGACGTCGAAGCGGCGCGCCAGGCTGGAAATCTCGTTCGCAAAGGCGATCTTGAGGGCATGGAAGGCGTTGTCGGTGTACTTGACCAGCTCGGAGGTCCGGATCGGCACCACGTAGACCGGTGCGGGCACGCCCTCGTAGGCCGCCTTCACCGCATCGGCCGATCGCGTGTCATCTGCGCCGATGATGGTGCGCGTCGCCTCGAAGAAGTCGCGGATGCTGCTCCCCTCGCGGAGGAACTCCGGGTTCGTCGCCAATCCAAACCCCTCACCGGCCGGGCGGCCGGACGCGGATTCGAGAGCGGGTCGGATCTGCTCGTCGACGCTGCCAGGCAACACCGTGCTGCGCACGACTACGGTGCGGAAGCGGCCGTCGTCCGGGAACGCCCGGCCGATCTCCTCGCACACGCGCAGGACCGCCGAGAGGTCGAGGGCGCCGGATGGCTCGCTCGGCGTCCCGACGGCCACCATGATCACCTCCGAGTCCGCGACGGCCTCGGCCAGGCTCGCGACGCGGAGGCGCCCGGCAGCCACGCCATCGGCGATCAGGTCGTCCAGCCCCGGTTCGGAGATCGGTGAATGGCCGGCGGCGATGGCGTCCGACTTGCCAGAATCGGTGTCGACACCGATGACGGTGCGCCCGAGCTGGGCCAGGCAGCCGGCGGTCACGGCGCCGACATATCCGAGCCCGATCACGGCGACGTTCAATGGTGCGGTCTCCAATCGAAATGAGGGCCCGATAGGGCGGCCGCTATTGTGCCCCAGCGGCGTCGACGACAGGCTCGTGCCAGTTCTCATCTGTGCCCGGCGGGGCGACGTACAGCACCGCCTGGATGCGACGGACCTCCAACGTGCGCTCGATTTCGTAGCCCCTTATTCGGAGGGCGCGCAACACTGACCCGAGGCCCAACGGGTGGTTGTCTATGGACCCGTCGTAGATCACCAGCCAGATGCGCTCGCCTCCAGCGCTCGCGATCAGCCGACGCGCCTCGTTGCGTTCGACCTGCCTCGCATTCAGCAGCTCCACACCCTCCAGTCCGGGAACGCGGTCAAGGTAGTAAAGCCCTGTCATCCAGATGAGTCGGACCGGATAGATCAGGATTCGGTCGCCATCCGCGGCCTCGCCGCTCATCGCTGTGAAGACGCCTCGAAAATCGGCCTTCGAACTGTGCAGATTCAACGTGGCCTGGGAAAACGTCATTGCGGCTACCACCAGGATGGCCGCCACCGACAGCCAGAAGTTTCGGAGCAGCGGAAGTGCAGCGGCGAACGCAAGGAGCAACGCTGGAAGCATCACCAGCAGCGAGCGGCTGATGAAGATGGGCTGCACCACCAGCGACACAAACAAGCCGAGGATGACGGGCACGATGACCCAGAGGAGCACGAGCGCTCTGCCAGCCGAGAGGCGATGCCATAACGCAAATGAGTTCTTGTCGGCGTCCGCCAGGCGCCGACGCAGAAGCGTCACGAGCAAAAGCGTCAGAGCGCCGAGATAAGCAGATCCGAGCGCGATTGAGATGAGCTCGCGTCTTCGCACGCCGACGAGAGGCCGGAGCCGGTCCCACGCCGATGTCCAGGTGGGCGACGCGATCCAGTCGCGCTCCGTCGACCACAGGATGATCGCGACACCCATCGGCACCGATGCGACAAGCACGGCCCCCACCGCGATGAGGCCCTGGCGTCGGATCATGCGGGGGCACGTGAGGACCCACGCCAGATGCGCGGGCACGACGAACACCGCATAGAAGTGAGACCAGACCGCGAGTGTCATCACCACGCCGTAGAGCACCCAACGGCCCCGTTGCCCATCATCCGCGGTTGCGGCTCGCAGGAGCAGCCAGGTAGCGGCCGTCGTGAGCAGCATCGCCAGGCTATAGGGCCGGGCTTCCACGGCGTAGTTCAGGACGAATGGGTTGAGCACGAACAGGAGCGTGGCCGCCGCCGCCGGAAGCGTGCCTCCCAGTCGGCGCCCGATGAGGTAGATGAACGGGATGGTCGCAACCGCAGCCAGGACCGAGAAGCTGCGCAGCGCCACTTCGGAAAGGCCGAAAACGATCGTCCAGATCCGGATGAGGAAGTAGTAGACCGCGTTGTGCGGCTCCGCGAACGCGACCTGGCGAGCCCACTCGACCGGCGACAGTTGGATGTAGTAGGCGGTGGCTCCCTCGTCTTGCCACAGGCCTTCGGCGTTGATCTGAGAAGCGAACGCCGCCGCTGCGGCGATCATGGCCACCGCGATCAGGGCGTGGTCAAGATCCCGTCGGTTCAGAGGACGCCGTTCGAACCGCAGCCACCTGAATGTCGTGAACCGTTGGCGCTCGGGCGCACTGCCTCCCAGCATCTGGAGCGGCATGATACGCGGGCCATGTCACGGTCACCTCATCCAGCAGTCCCTCGACTCTCCGGCACGCGGACGAGGGGCTGCGTATCATCGCTACGCCTATGACGTCACTGACACAGCCGGTTTGAAGCGGCCGGACTTCTTCATCGTCGGTGCCCCGAAATGCGGCACGACGGCCATGTACAGCTACTTGCAGGCCCACCCGCAGGTCTTCATGCCGTTCCACAAGGAGCCGCTCTACTTCGGCGCCGACCTGCACCGCCGTTACGGGCAGCTGAGCGAAGGGCAGTACCTCCACCTCTTCGCCGATGCGCGACCCGACCAGCGCGCAGGCGAGGCATCGGCCTGGTACCTCTACTCGACCAGTGCCGCTGCCGAGATCGAAGCCTTCGCACCGAACGCCGACATCGTCGTGATGCTGCGAAACCCGGTCGACGTGATGTACGCCCAGCACAGTCAGCTTCTCTTCAACCGGACGGAGGACATCGTCGATTTCGGCGAGGCGCTGGAGGCGGAGGCGGATCGGCGGGCCGGGCGCCGGCTGCCGCCGGGACCCCTGCGCCCCGAGAACCTGTTCTACCGGGACATGGTCCGCTTCGCCGACCAGCTCGAACGCTACGTCGCGCGCTTCGGGCAGGATCGCGTGCACGTGATCGTCCATGACGACCTTCTGGCCGACACGCCGGGCGAGTACCGGCGGCTGCTGAGGTTCCTGAAGGTCGATCCCGACTTTCGTCCGGCCTTCGAGCTGAAGAACACGAACAAACGGCCGCGCTTCGCGGGACTGCAGCAGCTCATCTATGCGCCCCCAGGCCCGCTGCGGAAGCTCGGGCCGCAGCTGCGCCGCAGCCGGCTGGCTCACGCCCTGCGCGACGCGGTCGTTGCGCTCAACAGCCGTGGCGAGCCTCGACAGGAGATGGATCCGGCTCTCCGCGCACGCCTTACCGAAGACCTGCGACCCGACGTCGAGCGGCTTGGCGCGCTGATCGGGCGTGACCTGTCGTCCTGGTCCGGGGTGAAGGTGCCGAGCTGATGCCGCGTCCGAACTTCTTCATCGTGGGCGCGCCACGCTGCGGCACGACCGCCATGTACGAGTACCTGCGCCATCATCCACAAGTGTTCATGCCGTATCGGAAGGAGCCGGTTTACTTCGGGTCGGACCTCGCCAAGCGGCCGCCGTACCTCGACGAGGCTGGCTACCTGGCGCTGTTCGAGCCGGCGGGGGACGCGAAGGCGATCGGCGAGGCGACGGTCTGGTACCTCTACTCACGGACGGCGCCTGACGAGATCAGGGCCATGGCTCCGGATGCGCGGATCATCATCATGCTGCGCAATCCGATCGAGATGATCCACTCGCTCCACCGCCACTGGCTGTGGAGCGCGAACGAGGACCTCGCCGATTTTGGCCAGGCGATCGACGCCGAGCCGGACCGCGTCGCCGGCCGGCGTCTGCCACCGAACACCGAGCAGCCGATCGGCCTCCGCTACACCTGGCTCGGCAAGTACACGCCGCACGTGCAGCGCTGGCTCGACGCCTTCGGGCCGGAACGCGTCCTGGTCCTGATTTACGACGACCTGGCCGATGACGGGCGTCGTGTCGGCAGGCAGACACTCTCCTTCCTGGACGTCGACGCGTCGTTTGACGCGGAGTTCGAGGTCGTCAACCAGAACAAGCGCGCGCGCAGCCCTCGCCTCCAGCGCCTCTCACGCTCCCGCGGCTTCATGCGCGTGGCGAGCAAGCTGCCGCCACGACTCTTCCACCTGCTGTGGCGCGGGCTGCAGCGCGCCAACATCCGGCCGGAGGCGCGATCACCGGTCGAACCCGCGCTCCGCCGCCGGCTGGCCACAGAATTCGCTCCCGACGTCGCCGATCTTGGACGCCTGCTCGGCCGCGACCTCAGCCACTGGACGGCAGCCGCGCCGACCGAACCGGCACCGTCCACCCCAGCCGCCAACGCTCCCGCCTGAGTGACGGTCAGGGTCACCGTCGTCCTGCCCGCGGACCCCGAGCGGCTGCAGCTCGGCGGCATCGCCTCCTTCGTGCGCGGCTTCACCAAGTTCGCTCCTCCAGACTTCGATCTTCGGCTGGTTGGCATCTCCAGTGGAGAGCAGCCCCGCGCCGTCGGTCGCTGGAGCGAGGTAGAGCTCGAGGGGCGCGCGCTCCGTTTCCTGCCGGCGACCAGTCGGGCCACCACAGCGCGCGGGTTGATCCCCCTGGCCCTCAGCTTCACGGCCGCCCTGCGCCGGCAACGGCGCCTGCTCGCGGCGGATTGGTCCGTCCTGCAGTTCCATCGCCCGGCGACCGCGCAGCCCCTGCTCGCCCTGCCACAGCCCAAGGTCCGCGTTGTCCACCTGACGACGGACCAGCTGCGCTCGGGCGGCAGCGAGAGCCGGTGGCGGCTGCTCGGCCCGCTGCTCGACCGGATGGAGGCGCGCAGCTTCGCGGCGATGGATCGGATCTACGTCGTGAACCGCGCTGCGACCGATGCGTACCGCCTGCGTTACCCGCGGCTGGCCGAGCGCATCGCCTTCGTGCCGAACTGGGTCGACGACACGATCTTCCGTCCGCTGCCCGAGGAACGGCGCCGGGAACTGCGCGCCGATCTCTCGACGCAGCACCGCCTGCCTGATGCCGCGCGGGTGGTCCTCTTTGCGGGCCGCCTGGAGCGGCAGAAGGACCCCGACCTGCTGCTCGAGGCGTTTGCCCGCCTCCGACGGCTGGAGCCGAGCGTGGCCCTGGTGGTGGTGGGCGCGGGTGGTCTGAGGTCAGCGACGGACCGGAAGACCGCGGAGCTCGGGATCGGCGACGCCGTTCGCCTTCTGGATCCGGTACCTCGCCCGGAGCTGGCGGAGCTGATGAACGCCGCCGATTGCCTGCTGGTCACGTCCGCCTTCGAGACGGGGCCGACCGTGGCCTACGAGGCCCTCGCCTGCGGCCTGCCGGTGGTCGCCACCGCCGTCGGCCAGATCCCGGAGCTGGTCCGAAACGGCAGCAACGGAGAGGTGACCGCGGATCGCGACCCTCAGCGGCTGGCCGATGCCCTCCAGCGGGTCCTCAGCGGAGCGGCGGACAAGCTGCGCACCGCCAGCGCCGCGGCCGCCGACCCGTTCCGCGCCAGCACGGTGCTCGCCGGCGTCTATGCGGAGCATCGCCGTCTGGCAGAGACGCCGGCTGGCGGCGGAGCCTAGGAGGGCCGATCCGCCGCCCAGCGAGCACGCATCCGGCGGCGCAGGCCCGGCGGCAGGATCCATTTGCCGGCGAAGAGGGCCACGTCCTTGGCCGTGGGTTTCCCATGCCGCCGCGCCTCGCGCCAGGCGGCCCGCGCACCGGCCCGATCGCGCGTGGCGGCAGCCAGGCCACCGACCCGGATGAGCATCAGCGCGGCATAGGCGCGTGGCGTCATCAGCTCGCGGCGCTCGCGGATCCAGTCGAAAGCGAAGCGCCAATCGCCCGCGAACGATTTGGTGATGCCCGGCCGCGCCTCCTCCACATACCAGATCGAGAGCGGCTCTCGCGTCATGGTGATGGCCGCCCCATCCGCCGCCACGCGCAGGATCCAGTCGGTCTCCTGGTAGCGCGGCAGCACCGGGTCGAACGGCAGCCGCAGCAGAAACTGGCGCGGCGCCATGATGGTCGAGGTCTGGACCCGGCCGCCCCCCTTGAACCAGCCGCTGCGCACGAAGAGGTACTCGCTGAAGGGCTCGTCGCCGGGAGCTTCCTTCGGACCGATGAAGTCGCCAGACGGGCTGCGCGTGACCAGCTGCGTGAATCCAACCACGTCGGCATCGGGCTTGGCGGCCTTGACCGCCACGAGGTCGGCAAGCTGTCGCGCGACCTTGGTCGGGAGCCACTCGTCGTCATCGTCGAGGAACGCGATCCAGTCACGGGTCGCGGCGCGAACGCCGACATTGCGCGCCTCCCCGCCGCCGACCGGAGGGTCGTTGACGACCACCGTCAATGGCCGGGCGGACCAGCCAGCCAGGTACTGCTGGGTCGGCGCGTCGGGCCCATCGACCACGACGACCACCTCGAGATCCTCGTGGGTCTGCGCCGCTACGCTGGCCAGGGAGCGCTGAAGAAGGGCCGGTCGCCCGCGCGTCGGGATGACTACGCTCACGCCGGCGCCGGGAGTCGGGGTGCGGCCGTCGATCGGGTATCCTCCTGCGACCGCGGGATGCGTCGTTGGAGCTCGCAGCGGCCTGGAGCGGGATTCTAGCCTCAACGCCCGACCTGAGACGACGATGAGCGAAGCCGCGCAGACGACGCAACCAGCGGATCAGCCCTGGTGGGCGACCTTCGAGGTCGTATGTCTCGCCACCTTGGGCGGCGCGCTGGCGATGTCGCTGGCCACCATCACAATCCCCGGCTCGTTTCCAAACATCGTGGCGCCCGCGCTGGTGGCTGCCGTGCTGGTTGCCGGCTTCGCCTGGCGGCCGACCGCAGGACTGGTCGCCTTCTCGCTCTTCATCCTGTTCTACGACACCATCGCCTTCTTCCTCGGCAGCCCGCTGCGGCGCGTGGACGAGATGGCGGTCCCCGCCCTCGTCATCGTTGCGCTCGTCCGCCTCCGGCCGTGGAGGTACGTGCGCATCGAGCCTGTCCGCGACGGCGCGGTGGCCGTCGCCGTGGCGCTCGGCATTCTCTCCAGCCTGGTCAACGGCGTGCCGGCCGGAATCTGGATCCCGGCGCTTGGCCTGCTGTGGAAGACGGTCGCCATCTTCTACATCGCCACCTGGCTGCAGATCGATCGGCGGTCGATCATCGGCGCGGCCCGGGTGGTGCTATCGGTCGGGTTCGTGGTGGTCGGGCTGGCGTTCATCGAGAGCTTCAATCCCTCGGGCTTCCAGGGCTTTCTCGGGCTGCCGCAGTGGTACCGCCCTCGAGGCCAGCTGCCGGCGGTCAAGTCTCTCTTCCTGCATCCGGCGATCTTTGCCTCCTTCGCGGGACTGGTGGCCCTGTACGCCTACACCAGCTACGTGGAGTACCGCAAGGTCTGGATGCTGGTGCTCGGCACGTTCGCCGGCATGACCGTGTTCTTCGCGGCCCGACGTCGAGCCATCATCGGCGTAGTCGCGGCCCTGGCCGCTGCGTTCGGCTGGTCGTGGCGCAGGCTTGCCGAGCACCGGCTGCTGCTGCGCTCGTGGCTGCCGGTCATGGCCTCCGGAGTGGTCCTGTTCCTCATCTTCACGCCTGGTCTGCTGGGTCTCTACGACAAGACACTGATCGGCTACGCCCCGCAGCCTACGGACCTCCCGACGCCGCCACCTGGCATGGAGCCTGACGATGGCGAGGGGCGCGTGGGGACGCAGGCCCGCTCAGCGTTGTACGGGGCCTCATTCGAGATCGCGCAGGACTACTTCCCGCTCGGCGCAGGCCTGGGACGCTACGGGAGCCACATGAGCCGGGTCGAGTACAGCCCGGTGTACGAGACCTACGACCTCAACCGGGTGCGTGGGCTGCAGCCGGGCAATCCGCAGTTCATCACTGACACGTTCTGGCCAATGATCCTGGGGGAGGGCGGCGTCCTGGCCGTCCTGGCCTACGCGACATTCCTGCTCGCGGTGCTGCTGAGCATCTGGGTGGGCGCCGGCAGACAGGCGGACCGTCTCGTGCGGACGTTCTGCCTCGGCACGCTGGCGGTGCTGGTGCTGGCGCTGGTCGAGTCGGCGGCCACGCCGATGTTCGTCTCGCCGCCGCGCGCCTTCCTCATCTTCGCAGCGGTCGGCGCAGCGGTCGCGGTGATCCGACGTCCGCCCGCCTCGGAAGACGCCTACCCCGGCTGACCCGACAGCCCGGCCAGCAGTCGTGCGCGGAAGTCGTCCATCGACCACAGCTGCCTTGTGAATCTGACCGCGCCCTCCGCGCTCAGGTGGGCGAAATTCCGTGCCTGGCCGTCTCCCCACCAGGGTCCGAACGCAACCGGATCCACGAACTCGAGCCCCGTGCGCAGCTCCAGCGCATCCAGCGCGTCGCGGAAGAGCTGGCGGCGCCCCGGCTGCATGCGTTCCATCCGTTCGATCAACTGCGGCGTGTCCGGGATCGCGATCGGGACGACCGTGACGCCGTGCGACTCCAGCGTCTCGATAAGGCGCACGTAACCATCCGCCACCTCGTTGGCCATCGCGAAGGTCCGGATGCGCAGGTCCGCGGCATCCAGCTGTTCGAGAAGCGTCGAGATCGGCACCCCGCGCCCCTCGCGGAATCCGTCCTCCCGCAGTTGCAGGCCGCCTGAGCGAATTCTGCGCGGAACCGTCTCCTGCAGGGCGAGGAGAATTCGCTCGGGGTGACCTCGCCATCGCCACGCGGCGGAGTAGGCGGCGAGGCGACAGTCCAGCTGTTGACCGGTCTGATCCATCCGCTCGCAATCGCTGAATAATCCTCCCATCGCGGTGAGGCCGAAGGCCTCGCGATAGGTGGCATCACTGCGGAGCGTGCCCGAGAACACCCCAACGATCGCGATGGACGGCAGCCGCTCTTCTCGCGCGAGCTGTTCGACGATGGCCCAGCTGACGCCCACGCCACCCCCTGGACTCGCCGCATTGAAGACGACAAGCTCGTCGCCCGTCTCCCTCCGCAGCGCCCGTTGGAGGACGGAAGGCTCGATACCCTGCTGAGTGACTGAGTCGCCGAGGATCAGCACGTCCGCGGTCCCGAGCCGAGACAGGTTTTCCCACGTGATCTCGAACTCTGGAGCATGCGCTGCGGCAGTGGGCAGCCTTTCCGTGGCGATGAGCAGACGCGCGCCAATCTCCATGGCTAGGAGTGGTACGCCGAAGGCGAGGACCGCCAGGGCTATCCGCCGGGACCGTTGCGACCGCATCAGAACTGGAAGTAGATGAACGACACCGCCTGTACGGGCATCAGCATCACCGCCGCCGCCGTGGCGGTGCCATACACGAGATAGCGGCGCGCGCTGCCGGCCGGCGCCAGGCGCCCGAAGAGGCCAGTCCAGCCGGGCCACTGCCCGGCCAGCAGGACGAGGCAGAGCACGGTGACCGCCAACGGCAGAGTCTGACCAGCAAGGTCGAAGCTCACCGCCCGCTGCAGGATGGCGAAGGCCTCAGCCGTTGACGTCGCCCGGAAGAAGACCCACCCGACCAGGACGAAGAGGAAGGTCATCGCCCATGCCAGGAACGGCGCGATGGGGGGTGGGTTCGGGTAGTCGCGGCGCCACCATCGGTGGACGGCCAGGCCGGCCCCGTGCCAGAAGCCCCAGATCAGGAACGTGAAGCCCGCCCCGTGCCACAGCCCGCCGAGCACCATCGTGATCAACAACGCCGCGTAGGTCCGGAAACGCCCATGCCGGGAGCCGCCGAGCGGGATGTAGAGGTAGTCGCGCAGCCATCGGCTCAACGTCATATGCCAGCGACGCCAGAACTCCTGGATGGACGTGGCCCGATACGGCCATTCGAAGTTGCGCGGCAGCCGGAAGCCGAGCAGGTGAGCCGATCCAAGGGCGATATCGGTATAGCCGGAGAAGTCGAGGAAGATCTGGAACGCGAAGGCGAGCACGCCGATCCAGATGTACGGCGTGGCGAACGAGCTCGGATCGGCGAAGACGGCATTTACGCTGGGGGCCAGGTTGTCGCCGAGCACCTTCTTGAGGAAGCCGCCGACCAGCAGCGGAAGGGCCAGGCGCAGGTGGACGAGGCTGAACGGCCGGGGATGCCGGACCTGGGGCAGGAACTCGTAGCCACGCATGATCGGTCCGGCGATGAGATGCGGGAAGAACGTGATGAAGAGGGCGTAGCGCCCCAGGTCACGTTCGACGCGTGCCCCGCGTGCGACATCGATGACGTAGGCGAGCATCGTGAACGTCACGAAGCTAATGGCCAGTGGCAGCACCAGCCCCAGCACGCCCCACTCCGGCCGCTCCCCGAGGATAAAGGCCAGCACGCTGGCCGAGGAGCCGATCAGCCAGTCCAGGTACTTGAAGACGGCCAGCAGGCACAGGTCGACAACCAGCGCGCCGATCACGGCCAGCCGCGGCCGTGTCACCGCCAGCAGCCCGAAGCCCCAGTTCACGACCAGCAACGCGACGAAGCCCGGCACGTACAGCACGTTCCAGGAGCCGTAGAAGACCAGGCTGGCGAGGATCAGGAACCAGCGTCCGGCGCGCCGCGGAATCAGCCAGTAGACGACAACGACCGCCAGCAGGAAAACGGCGTAGCTGAGAGTGACGAAGTTCATCGCGCCGCCTCAGCCGGCGGCATGCGCATCGGCATCGTCCAGCGCGCGCTCGGCGGCGTCCAGCACCGCGTCCCGCGTCGGGGCCAGCGGCCGCTGGACCACGAAGCCGGAGCGCCGCGCGTGACCGCCGCCGCCGAACTCCGCGGCCACGGCCACAGCATCCACGCCATCCACGGTGCGCACGCTGACGCGCGTCGCCGTGGGTCCAAGCTCGCGGAAGAGGAGGGTGATCCGCGCGCCGCGGACGCGGGCCATGAACTCGACCACGCCGTCCGCATCATGCTGTTGTGTGCCGGTCCGCTCCAGCATCTCCGGCAGCAGGGTGGCATGCACGATCTGCCCGCCCATGCGCTCACTGACCCCGTTGAGCATCAGGCCCCACAGGGCGAGGGTGGGATACGGGAGCTCGTGCAAGATCTGGCGCTGAACCGATGCCAGCGACGCACCCGCCTCCATCAACTCCGCCACCACGCGCAGGGTGCGCGGGGAGGTCGCGGGATCCGCGAAGCCCTGACTGTCGCGCACGATACCGGCCAGCAGAGCCGTGGCGATCTCCTGGTCCGGGGCGACGTCCATGAGCGGCAGCAGCTCGGCGATCACCTGGCACGTGGCGGCCGCGTCCGGATCGACCACGTTGATCGCGCCCCAGCCGGTATTGCTGACGTGGTGATCGATGTTGACGATGGTGGCGCGCCTCAGCCAGTCGGCGGCCTCGGTCGTGATGCGCCCGACGCGGTCGAGCGCTGCCGCGTCGCACACGATCGCGAGGCCGGGCTCCAGCTCCGGGCGGCGCCGGATGCGGTCGACCAGCGGCAGGAAGGCGCAGCTCTGCGGGATGCCGTCGACGCTGACGACCTCGGCCTGGACGCCGAGGCGTGCGGCGATGAGCGCGATGGCGATCGCCGCGCCGATGGTGTCGGCGTCCGGGTTCTCGTGGCAAACGGCGGTCACGTGCCGTGCACCGCGCAGCGCGGCAACCAGCTGGTGCGCGCCGGCGCGTCCTGTGGCGGTGTCGAGCAAGGGCATTCCTCCAGGGGCGTCGACTCCGGTTGCCTGCTCGGCTCCGATCGCCGGATCGCCGCCCATAGTAGGCAAGACCGATGGCCACCGTGGTGCTTCGCTCAACCGCCCTCCTCCGCCTGCAGGGCGCCGACCATCGGCTCGCTGACGGCGGGCATGTCAAGGAGCTGGCCCGTGAAGTCACGCGCGCCGGCCAGGCTCAGGTGCTTGATGTTCCGCATCGAGCCCTCGCCGTACCAGTCGCCGAACGATCCGGGATCGGCAATCGCAAGTCCGCTGGCCGATGCAAGGTCGGCGAGCGCCGCGTGCCACTCGGCATCCCAGCCCGGATGGCGTGCCTCGAGTGCCTCCGCCAGTGGCGGCGCTTCCGGCACGGCCACGGGCACCACCTGCGTTCCCCGGCTGCGCAGGAAGCCGATCAGCTCGAGATAGCGCTCTCGCGCATCGGCCCCCATCCGGAATTCGTCGTCGCGGTTGGCAAGGTGCTGCGGCAGTTGTGCGGCGATCTCCGCATTGGACAGGCCGAAGCCCTCACGGAATCCGTCGCGACGCAGGGTGAGCCCATCCCGCTCCGACATCCTGCGCGCTTCCCGCACCACGGCCGGCAGCACGGTGTCCAGGTGCCCGCGCCAGCGCCACGAGGCGGATACCTCGCCGAAGCGGCAGCCCAGCGTCGCCTCCAGTCCTCCGACGTCGTAGCAATCGTTGAAGAGCTGGCCCATCGGCGTGCGCATGAAGATGTCGAGCGTGGCGTCGTCGCGCAGGATCCCGGGCTGGACCCCCACGATCACGACGGGCGGCAGCCGGTCCTCCGCGGCCAGCCGGCGAGCGATCGCGAGGTTGACGCCGAACGTGCCTGAGGCGCTGGCGGCATTGAAAACGGTGATCGGGCGGCCGAGGTCGGACCGCAACCGCTCGGCGATGGCGTCCGGCAAGATGCCCTGCTGGGCCACCGAGTCGCCGAGGATCAGGACATCGACCCGGCCGAGGCGCTCCAGGTTCATCCAGGAGATCTCGAAGTCACGCGAGTGGGCCCGCGCCACTGGGAGGTGCCATACGCCGATCAGTGCCCGGACGCCGGCCTCGAGCGTGACCAGCGGCAGCAGCAGGAAGAGTGCGACGATCGCCGCGCGCCGCATCCACCCACCCGAACCGCGCTCGGCATGCGACGCGCTGCCGCCCGCAGGCTGCCCTTCGCCAGATCGCGGGCCGCCGATGGCCTGCCACGGCCAGCCGGCGCTCCAGCGTTCGGCGCTGCCGGCCAGCGCCAGCAGCGGTGACGCGAGCAGCAGCATGAGCGGCAACGTGTGGGCGTGGTAGCGCGGCTTCACTTCCAGGAAGGTGTGGACGAGGGCCTCGCTGAGCAACAGGCCGATGACCAGCACGAGCAGGGGCGACGGCAGCTGGCGCGAGCGCAGCAGCAGGGCCAGCGCCGCGACCGCGGACAGCAGCAGTGCGATGTACACCACCTGGTTCGCCAGGTCCAGGCCGGCCATCGCACCGCTGGCGCGGCCGTCAGGCCGGAAGCCGAAGATGACGCCGTACTCCTCCGTGCCCCACATCACCCGGAACTTGCGCACCGTCAGGCCGGCGAACCCGGCGGGGTCCGAGGTGATGCGCTCGGCTCCCAGCCTGCCGGCTGCCTCGCTCCGATCCCATAGCGTTTCGCCGGGGAGCGCCTGGATGGTGGCGGCGTCCGCGTCGTTGTAGCGGCCGTTCGTCTCCTGGTTGGTGCCCATGTACAGGCTCCAGCCGCCGTAGGCCGAGGTGCTGACCGAGAGGTCGCCATGCGCGGCCAGGTTGTGCACCACGACCGGCGTCATGAACGCGCCAAACGCCAGTGCCACGACGGCCACCACCAGCACTGCTCGACGCAGCGGCCGCACCCAGATGAGTGGCACCAACCCCAGCGCTGGCAGCAGCGCGGGACCCACGGGTCGCACGTACTGCGTGACCGCCAGCAGGCAGCCGGCCGCGACGGCCGGCCACAACCCACCGCTGGCGAGCCGGACGCCGACCCAGCACAGGCCGATGAGCAGGGTCGTGTACAGCACGTCGGTGAGCAGCACCGGCGTGAGCAGCACCTGGGTCGGCAGCGCCCCGAAGGCGAAGAGCGCGATCGCAGCGGCCGTCCTGCCGCTCAGCCCGCGCACCAGATCCCACAGCAGCCAGCCGCCAGCCACCGCGGCCGCGACATTGACCGCCTCGTGCACCCACGTCCTGTCGCCGGCGAGCCAGTACAGGGCCGCGAGGGCGGCTGGGTAGCCGGTCGGGCGGTCTGCGAAGCAGCAGTTCCCGTCGGCCAGCCAGCGGGCGAGCTCCTGGTAGGCAAGTCCATCGTTCGGCAGCGGGGCGTCCATCAACAGAACAACGACGCCACGAATGACCACGATCGCCGCCAGTCCAAGGCCCAGGACGGCCCGATTGCCGAGGCGCGATCGGGCAGCAATCGCGCCTGCGACGAGCGCAACGGCCATGCCGGCGAGGGTGGCGAGGACGGCGATGCTACCGCCGGTCCCCATCCGGCGGGGGAAGGCGCGGAGCAGGTCGCCGGTCAGCGACGCCCCATGGAGCACGGCCGCCAGGGCCACTGCTGCCAGGAAGACGAGTCCCGCGGCGAGCACCAGCCGTGCGAGGCGCGGCCAACCGCCCGGAAGGGTCGCTTGCACGGGCGAGATTCTTACAGAATCCACGTCCGGGGACGGACGGAGTAGGATTACAGCTCCCGACCAGCAGATGCATCACATTGCCGGGCGAGCGCCCGCCTGCCTGCCGTCGCGCACCGGAGACTTTCGACGTTGACCAATGGAATGGGTCCCTCGCTGCCGCATGGCGGCACCTTGATCAACCGCACCCTCGAAGGCCACGCCCACGAGGCCGCCATTGAGCGCGCCGAAGGGCTGCCCTCAGTGACGCTTGGCACCGTCGCCGCCTCAGACCTTGAGCTCATCGGCAATGGCGCCTTCAGCCCGCTCACCGGATTCATGGGTGAGGCCGACTACCGGTCGGTAGTCGACGAGATGCGCCTCGCCAGCGGGCTGCCGTGGTCGATCCCGATCACCCTGGCGGCCACCGCCGAGGATGCCGATCGGCTGGCGATCGGTACTGAGGTCGCCCTCCGAGACGAGGCCGGCCGCATCCTGGGCATCCTGGAGCTCACCGAGAAGTTCAGCTACGACGCCGACCACGAGGCGCAGCAGGTCTTCCGCACGACGGAGGACGCGCACCCCGGCGTGGCCCGCATCCACGCCGCCGGCGAGGTCTACCTGGCCGGCGACGTCCTGGTCCTCAACGGTCCGCAGGATCCGCCCTTTGCCAGCTACCGCCGCACCCCGGAGGAGACGCGCGCGATCTTCACCGAGAAGGGCTGGCGTCGCGTCGTCGGCTTCCAGACGCGCAACCCTATCCATCGGGCTCATGAGTACCTGACCAAGGTAGCGCTGGAGGTCACCGATGGCCTGATGATCCACCCGTTGGTGGGCGACACAAAGTCGGACGACATTCCGGCGGACGTCCGCATGCGCGCCTACGAAACGCTGCTGGACGGCTACTACCCGGCCGATCGGACGCTCCTCAGCGTGTACCCGGCCGCGATGCGCTACGGCGGGCCGCGCGAGGCGATCTTCCACGCCATCGCCCGCAAGAACTATGGCTGCACCCACTTCATCGTGGGGCGCGACCATGCCGGGGTTGGCAGCTACTACGGCACCTATGACGCGCACCTCATCTTCGACGAGTTCGGGCCCGATGAGCTGGGCATCACCCCGCTCTTCTTCGAGCACACCTTTTGGTGCCACGCCTGCGAGGGGATGGCGTCCTACAAGACCTGCCCACACGGCGACGAGCAGCACCTGATCCTGTCCGGCACCAAGGTGCGTGACCTCCTGTCATCGGGCGAGATCCCGCCGCAGGAGTTCAGCCGCCCGGAGGTGGCCCAGATCCTGATCGACGCTTATCGCCAGCCGGCGGCCACCAAGTAACAGACGAGGTCGGAACCGATGACACAGACCGATCGACCGGCCCAGCCGGCAGCTGATCTCACCACGACCACCACTCGACACGGAGAGACGATCCATCTGGGCGGTGGCGCTGGCACACGACACGACCGCGAGTCGACCGGCTTCACGATCTGGTTCACCGGCCTCTCCGGCTCGGGCAAGAGCACGATCGCCCACATCCTGGAGGGGGAGCTGCGCGATCGCGGCCACCGGGTCGAGGTCCTCGATGGCGACGTGGTGCGCACCAACCTGTCGAAGGGGCTCGGCTTCAGCAAGGAGGACCGCGACACCAACATCCTGCGCATCGGCTGGGTGTGCGAGATCCTGTCGCGCAACGACGTCGTGGCCATCGGAGCCGCCATCAGCCCCTACCGCGAGATCCGGGACCAGATCCGATCGAACGTCGGGCGCTTCGTGGAGGTCTACGTCGAGGCGCCGCTCGAGGTGCTGGCCGACCGTGATGTCAAGGGCCTGTACCGCAAGGCGATGGCCGGCGAGATTCAGAACTTCACCGGCGTCAACGACCCGTATGAGGCGCCGCTGAATCCAGAGGTGGTCTGCCACTCCGATGGGAGCGAGACCCCGGAGGAGTCGGCGGCCAAGGTGCTCGCCAAGCTGGAGGAGCTGGGCTATTCCAGCGGCGCGGGGTTCGGTACCGCCGCCAACGGCTGACAGCACTCCCTGAGCGTCTTCGGTGGGTTGCGTCATGGGCGATCATCTGCCGTGGTGGCTGTCGAGCCGATCGGGCAATCCAGGCTGATGCCAGCCGACCTCTCGCTGCACTACCTGCTATCCACCTTCCCGCTCGCGCAGGAGACGTTCGTCACCGGCGAGATTCGGGCGATGGCGGAGCTCGTGGCCGAGGTCAGCGTCACCGGCATGGTCCGCAGTGACGAGCTCGACCTCCGTCCCGGCGGAATCCCGGAGCGGGTGGCCGTCGACTGGATCCCGCGTCCCAGCTCGCCCGCGTTCTGGAGCGGGCTGGCGGCTGGCGTCGCGCGTCGCCGGCGCTCGGCGCTTCGCGACTGGGCCTCGATGCTGCATCCTGCGCCGTCTGCGGGTGAGCGACTGCGCTGGAGGCGGCTGGCGATCGGCGCCAGCGCCTGGGCCGCGCGCCGCGTGCCCTCCGACCCCGCTCGCCACCACCTGCACGCCCACTTCGCCGCACGTGGTGCGGTAGGCGCCTACATGGTCTCGCTGATGTGGGGCGTCCCGTACAGCATGACCGTCCACGCCTTCGACATCTTCCGCCCGAACCCGCGACTGCGCGACCTCGCGGGGAATGCGTCGCTCATCGTCGCGATCAGCGACTTCGACCGGGAAGAGCTGCTGCGACTCGTGCCTGACCTGGATCCCGCACGGGTGTCGGTCATCCACGTCGGGGTTCCCGTGGGTGACCTCGCGGCGCTGGGCGCGATGGCGCGGCAGTCAGCGGATCGGTCCGCGGAGCCGCTCATCGTGTCCGCCGGGAGGCTGGTGGAGAAGAAGGGCATGGAAGTGCTGGTGGCTGCCGTCGCCCAGCTCGCCCGCGACGGAACGGCAGTGCGGTGCGAGATCGTGGGCGAAGGCCCCCTCCGACCGCGGCTTGAGCGGATGATCCGCAGCCTTGGCATCGGCGAGCTCGTCACGCTGCGCGGCGCGCTGCCCCCCGATGCCGCGCGACGCCGGATCGCCGAGGCCGACCTTTTCGTCCTCGCCTGCGTCCGCGCGTCGAACGGCGACATGGACGGAATACCGGTTGCGCTGATGGAGGCAATGGGCGCCGAGACACCGGTGATCTCGACACGGCTGTCCGGCATCCCGGAACTGGTCAGCGATCGCGAGCACGGGATTCTGGCAGAGCCCGGCGACGCCACCAGCCTTGCCGCAGCACTCAAGGAGACGATGGCCAATCCTGAGGCGACACGTCGTCGCGCACGAGCCGGGGCCCGGGTTGTTCACGAGCGTTTCGACCAGGTCCAGAATGCTGGGCGCCTGTTGGCGGCCATCCTGGCGTCGCGAAACGGGGCCGGCCCTCGCTAGAGCCAGTCTCGCGTCATGCGGGCCTGCTGTGACGCGGCCGGCCGATTCGCAACGCCT